>JAYTJO010000484.1:0-16764 GCA_043730975.1 Thermoleophilia bacterium
ACTCATGCGTAGTCGTAGAAGCCGCGACCGCTCTTGCGCCCGAGCCGCCCCGCAGCAACGTACTGCCGCAGGATTGGACACGGCGCGTACTTCGGATTCCCGAGGCCCGCGTGCAGCACGTTCATGATCGCCACGCACGTGTCGAGACCGATCAAGTCGGCGAGAGCGAGCGGGCCGAGCGGATGCGCGAACCCGAGCTTTGCAATCGTGTCGATTGCCTCCGCTTCGGCGACACCTTCCATCAGCGCATAGGCGGCCTCGTTGATGAACGGCATCAGAATCCGGTTCGACACGAAGCCGGGGAAGTCGTGCGCTTCGGCGGGCACCTTCCCGAGATCGCGCGCAAGCTGGACGATCTCGGCGGCCGTCTCGTCCGATGTCTGCAGCCCGCGGATCACCTCGACGAGCTGGAGCATCGGCACCGGGTTGAAGAAGTGCATGCCGATCACGCGCTCGGGTCGTGTCGTGACGGCAGCAAGCGACGTAATGGGAATCGACGAGGTGTTGGAGGCGAGAATCGCGCGTTCCGGCAGGACGGCATCCGCAGCGCGGAAGAGCTCCTCCTTCGCTGCTGCGTCCTCGCTGATCGCCTCGAGCATCAGATCCGCAGGCGCGAGCTCCGAGGTCTCGCTCACGCGGGCGAGCACGTCCGTCGCCGGAGCTCCCCCCTTTGCTTCGAGCTTCTCGAGGCTCTTGCGCATACCCGCGAGACCGCGTTCCACCGCGCCGGGGAACGGATCGTGGAGCAGCACCTCGCGGCCCGACGCCGCGACCACCTGGGCAATCCCGGCGCCCATCTGCCCGGCACCGACGACGAGGACGCGCTCGAAGCTCATCGGCGGAGACTAGCGGCGGGATCGCGCCTTCTCACTCGTCGAATCGAGTAGGTGAGAACCGCGCCGAGGATGAGAATGCCGACGACGAGCCTGATCGGGTTGCCCTTCTGCTGGTCGACCTCGGCGAGGACGACGCCCGGGTCTGTGATGCCGCATCGCGTCGTAAACCACCCGCCGCTGGCCCGATTCATCAGAATGCCCGCCGCAACATCCGGAGCCACGACCTGCCCCCCGTTTGCGGGCTTCACGGGGATGCGCACGTCGACCGTGCGGCCCAGGTCTCCCTTCACCTCCTGATCGACCTCGAACCGGTACAACCGCTGGGCGATACCGTCACCCGCGACGGGCGTAAACCCGGTCGAGCGCCCGACGAACACCACCTCCGCAGCGGCAATCCGCTGATCGATCGGCGTCTGGGGACACGTGTAGGCCTGCGCCGCTCCGGTGACGAGGAGCGCGCCGAGGAGCCCGATGAGCGCCGCCCGAATCAGACCTCGAGGTCTCATGTGAGTGATCGCCCACATCAGACCAAGAGGTCTGATGTGGGCGATGGGCGCTCGCGGATGAGAGCCTGCCCGCGGCGCATCGCGTCCGTCTCGATCAACACCAAGGCAACCAGCCTTCCTGTCGATCGAGCCGAACACGCTGCTTGGCGCAGGCCCTCCCCGCCGCGCCCCCCTCGCCCACATCAGACCTCGACCAGAAGTGCGTCGCCCTGACCGCCGCCCGAGCAGATCGCTGCGAGACCCGTGCCGCCGCCGGAGCGCCGCAGCTCATGCACCAGCGTCGTGACGATCCGGCCGCCCGAGGCACCGAGCGGATGCCCGAGCGCGACCGCCCCGCCATTGACGTTGACGATCCCCTCGTCGACGCCGAGCAGACGCGTTGAGTTGCTCGCGACGGACGCGAAGGCCTCGTTGATCTCCACGCGGGTGACGTCCGCGATGCCCCGGCCCGCCTGCGCGAGTGCAAGAGCCCCGGCGTTTGCGGGCGTGCGGGCCAGGTACGCGAAGTCGTCCGCGACGGTCGCCTGGCCGACGATCGTCGCGAGCACGTCGAGGCCACGTGAGCGCGCGTACGCCTCCGAGCACACGACAACGCACGAGGCGCCGTCGTTGACTCCGGGAGCGTTGCCTGCCGTCGTCGTTCCATCGGGATCGAAGATCGGCTGCAGCGTCGCAAGCGTCTCAACCGTTGTATCCCGTCGGATCCCCTCGTCGTGTACGACCTCCCCGACGGCAACGATCTCCTCGGCGAACCGTCCGGCGTCCTGCGCATCGGCGGCGCGGGACTGAGATCGAGCGGCCCAGGCGTCCTGCGCCTCGCGGGTGATGCCGAGCTCGCGCGAAACCCGTGACGCCTGCACAACCATGTGATCACCGTCGAACGTCGACGTGAGCCCGTCGTAGACCATGTGATCCAGAATCTCGCCGTTGCCGAGCCGGTAGCCAAACCGCGCGTTCGGCAGGAGATACGGCGCCTGCGACATCGACTCCATCCCACCCGTCACGACGACGTCGTGCTGTCCCGCACGGATCATCAGATCGGCCAGCGCGATCGCCCGGATCGACGAGGCACAGACCTTGTTGATCGTGTCGGCTGGAACCTCGATCGGGATCCCGGCACCGATCGCAGCCTGTCGCGCCGGTGCCTGGCCGACTCCGGCCTGGAGCACCTGGCCCATCACGACGTAGCCCACCTCGACCGGGTCGACACCCGAGCGCTCGAGTCCGGCCCTGATCGCGATCGCACCCAGTTCCGTCGCGCGATGCTTCGCGAGAGAGCCTCCGAGCCTGCCGAAGGGCGTCCGAACGGCCGAGACGATGACGGAGCGGCTCATAGAGCCCAGGGTACCGCCTGCGCAGCGGGTGACAGGCTTTAACGCAGGAACGACGACTCGGCCGTCAGCGACCGCGCGTAGGCCTCGATCAGCCGGGACGCGTCATCCACATCCGACAGCTGCGCGATCTCGCCAGCCGTGTGCATGTAACGGAGCGGAATGCAGACGATCTGGCAGGCGACTCCCTCACCCGCGACGAAAATGTCGTCGGCATCGCTGTGGGTCGACGACCCGGATTCGATCGTCAGCTCGATCCCGGCTGCTGCCGCGACAGAGAGCAACCCGTCCCCGACGATCGGGCTGACCACCGCGCCCCGGAAGACGGTCGGGCCGCCGCCGAGCCGGACGTCGCCCCACGGCGCCGTCCCGGGTGCATCTCCCGCGTATGTGACGTCGACGGCGATTGCAACGTCGGGTGCGAGTCGCTCTGCAACGACCCTGGCACCGCCGTGGGTTCCCGTCTCCTCCTGCACCGACACGACGAGCGCGACATCCCAATCGGGCGGATCTGCCGCGATGGCCCGCAGAGCGTCGAGACAGGCGAAGATCCCGACGCGGTCGTCGAGCGCGCCGGAGAGCACGCGGCCGTTTGGCAACTCCTCGGGCGGCCCGACGAGGACAACACTGTCACCCGGCCGAACGAGCCGAAGCGCTTCGTCACGATCTGCAGCGCCGACGTCGATCCGCAGGGCATCCCACGTGGCCTCCCCCTCGTGCGGTGCAACGACGACGCCGCGCACCTCACTCATCTCCGTCATGATCCGTACCCGCTGACCGCATGCATCCTGGGCACGCCAGCTGGCAAGCGTCGCCACCGTGAGCAAGCCGTCGTCGCCTGCCCCGCGGATCACCATTCCGACCTGGTCTGCGTGTGCAAAGAGCGCCAGCAGCCGCCCCGCGCCCGAGCCGCGCACGTGCGCGATCGTCGAGCCGAGCACATCAGTCGTGATCTCGGCTCCCATCGCCTTCGCCTCGCGACGGACGATCGTCTGCACGGCGTCCTCGGAGCCCGACACACCCGGTGCACGGAGCAGTTCGTCGAGAAGCGGTGGGATGGTCATGACAGAAGGCTACTTGGAAGTCGGAGCGTTGCGGCCTACACTCCCCTGATGCAGAACGTCGCGGACATCATGGCGGGAGACCTGCTCACCGTCGAGCCAGACGTGTCCGTCGAGGACGCGGTACGCAGCATGAACGACCGCCGCGTCGGGGCCGTTCTCGTCCTCGACGGAGATCGACTCGTCGGTGTGTTCACCGAACGGGACGTCCTCCGTGCCGTCGCCCACGGCCTCACCCCTGAGGCGGTCGTCGGCGACTGGATGACGCGAGGCCCCGAGACGATCGAACCGGACGACACCGCCGAGCACGCAGCGGTTCTCATGATCCACGGTGGCTTCCGTCACTTGCCTGTCGTCGAGACCGGGAAGGTTGTCGGAATCCTCTCCATCCGTGATCTGATGCGGTCGGTGCTCGACGACGCTGCTCCCCGAGGCGTATGAGACGCTCGCCGCTGCATGCGCATCAATCCTCGAGCCGGTACAGTCGAGCCATGACGCCGACCCTAGATCTCAGCTGGTGGCGCTACAGGCGATGCGGGAGCGCGCGCTGACGCGCGACGACAACCCGATTCGCCATTCAGGGCCTCCGTGGAGGCCTTTTTCGTACCCTGAACCTCCTGAACCGGATCAACGATGACAGCGACGATCAACACCGACCTCCTCACTCCGCTCGGCGCCTACCTGCGCCTCCGCGACGCGGGCACCGCGAGCTTCATCCTCGAATCGGTCGAGCGCGGCCGACTGGGTCGCAATTCGTGGATGGGTGCCGGCTCCCGGATCGTCGAGTTCGACGAGGCAGCTGAGCTCGGACTTCCAATCGTCGGGTATCTCGCGTACGACCACGCCGCACACCTCGAGCCCACCGTCCCGTTGCCATCCGAGGGGCGAGGATTTCCCGAGAGCCGACTAATCGTCTGCGAGACCCTCGTTCGCTTCGACCACGGCGCCGGCGTCGCCGAAGTGCTCGCGGGCGACGCCGAGGAGATCGCGGGGCGCCTGGAAGGTGGCATCGCCTGGCGCCGCGAGCCACGCGGTACGGCGGAGCCGATTCGTCGCTCGCCGGATCGGGCGCGGTACATCGAGATGGTGAAGACCGTGAAGGAGCACATCGTCGAGGGTGACGTCTTCCAGTGCGTCCCCTCCCAGCGGGCGGAGCGGCCCACATCGGCCTCCCCGCTCGACATCTACCGCGCCCTGCGGCGGGTGAATCCCTCGCCGTACCTCTTCCTGCTCGAGCTCGACGGGATCGCGCTCGTCGGCTCGTCGCCGGAGCGGCTCGTCGCCTGCGAGAACGGCCGCGCCAGCCTCTGCCCCATCGCCGGCACGACCGAGCCGACCGAGGGCGACGTCGAGCGGCTCCTCTCGTCGGAGAAGGATCGCGCCGAGCATGTGATGCTCGTCGACCTCGGTCGCAACGATCTCTCCCGAGTGTGCAAGGCCGGCACCGTTCACGTCTCGCGTGACATGGAGGTCGAGCGGTTCTCTCATGTCTCGCACCTCGTCTCCGAGGTCGTGGGAGAGTTGCGCGACGGCGTGACGCCGTTCGAGGTGCTCCGCTCGTGCTTCCCTGCCGGCACGGTCAGCGGAGCCCCGAAGGTGCGGGCGATGCAGCTGATCTCCGAGCTCGAAGGGTTCCGCCGCGGCCCGTATGGCGGCGCCGTGCTGTACTCCCTTCCGGATGGGACAATGGACGCCTGTATCGCATTGCGCACGATGGTGATCGCCAAGGGTGTGGCATACCTGCAGGCGGGTGCCGGCGTCGTTGCCGACTCCGACCCGGAGGCAGAGCACGAGGAGTGCCTGAAGAAACTTGCAGCGCTCGAGGCGGCTATCGATCTCGCTGAAGTGGAGTTCCCCGCATGAAGCTGTTAATGATCGACAACTACGATTCGTTCACGTACAACCTCGTGCACCTCTTCGAGGAGCTCGGAGCCGAGGTCGTGACCGTGCGGAACGACGCGATCACGGTCGACGAGGCTCGCGGCGGTGGGTACGACCGTCTCGTCGTCTCCCCCGGTCCCGGTCGCCCCGAGACGGCGGGCGTCTCGATCGAGCTGATTCGTGCACTCGGGCCGACGGTTCCGACGCTCGGGGTCTGCCTCGGACATCAGGCGATCGTCGAGGCGTTCGGGGGAACCGTGGGCCACGCGAAAGCACTCCTGCACGGGAAGGCGAGCACGATCGCACATGATGGTCTCGGCGTCTACGCAGGTCTGCCCGCTGATGTGGAGGTCGGGCGTTACCACTCGCTGGCGGCCCTCGAGCTTCCTTCCGAGCTCACGGTCACCTCGCACACGGCCGACGGCGAGGTGATGGGCGTGCGGCATGCGACGCTGCCGATCGAGGGCGTCCAGTTCCATCCCGAGAGCGTGCTCACGCCGCTCGGGCCAGCGATGGCGAAGAACTTCCTGGAGCGGTCGTGATCGTCGGCCCGGCGATCCAGCTGCTGCTCGACGGGCACCATCTCTCGCGGGCCGACGCGCGCGAGCTGATGGGCTCGGTGATGGACGGTGAGGAGACGCCGGCACAGATCGCGGGCTTTCTCGTCGCCCTACGCACGAAGGGCGAGACCGCGGACGAGATCGCCGGGTTCGCGGAGGCGATGCGAGAGCACGTCGTCGCCGTGACGCCCAGCCGCACGCCGGTCGTCGACATCGTCGGAACCGGCGGTGACGGCGCCGGCACGTTCAACATCTCGACCGCAGCGGCGATCGTCGCCGCAGCAGCCGGCGCAGCCGTCGCGAAGCATGGAAACCGGGCCGCCAGCTCGGCGGCCGGCTCCGCCGACGTGCTCGAGGAGCTCGGCATCGTCCTCGAGCAGCCACCCGAGCGCATCGCTCGGTCGATCGACGAGCTCGGCTTCGGATTCATGTTTGCGCGGGCGCACCATCCCGCGATGCGACATGTCGCATCCGTCAGGCAGGAGCTCGGGATCCGTACCGTCTTCAACGTCCTCGGCCCGCTCGCAAACCCCGCGGGTGCGTGCGATGGGGTCTTCGGCGTCTACTCGGCAGACCTTGCGCCGACCTACGCCGAGGCACTCGCGGAGCTCGGGTCACGCCGCGCATTCGTCGTCCACGGCGAGGGTGGCCTCGACGAGCTCTCCCCGTATGGCACGAGCCTCGTCGTCGAGGTCGTCGACGGCGACGTGCACGAATGGGAGCTCGACCCGCGTGAACTCGGTATCGAGCCCACAGATCCCGCCGAGCTGCGGGGTGGCTCGGCGGCGGACAACGCTGCGACGATCCGTTCGGTGCTCGCAGGCGAGCGCGGCGGGCGCCGCGATGCTGTCCTTCTGAACGCAGCCGGCGCGCTCGTCGCCGCCGGTCTCGCCGACGATCTCGGCGAGGGACTAGGGCTTGGCGGCGAGGCGATCGACTCGGGAGCGGCTGCGAGCCGCCTCGATGCGCTTGTCGCGTTCTCGGCGGCGGAGCACTAATGCGCCGCCCCACAACGTTACCCCTGCTTGCCCCTGAGGCTGGAGGTTGCCGGGACCTGTCCCGGGAGAGGCTACGCCATCTCCCCTACGGGTTGCCGGTGGAATGTTCGGGGGCGGCGCACTGATGGGCCGGTTCAACGAGGCGCTCGCCATGCCGGGTCTCGGCGCGATCGCCGAGATCAAGCGGCGCTCACCGTCGGCGGGGGACATCCGCCCGGATGCCGACCCGGCCCTGATCGCACCCGCCTACGCTGCCGCCGGAGCGGCTGCGATCTCGGTGCTCGTGGACGAGCGATTTGGCGGCACCTGGGACGATCTCCGGGCAGCCAGAGCCGCGACGACTGCCCCGCTCCTCGCGAAGGGGTTCTTCTCCACCGACGAGCATCTCGAGACGGCACGTGATGCGGGAGCCGACGCGGCGTTGCTCCTGCTGCGCGACCTCGACGACAGCCAGGTCGCGCACCTGATGCAGGTCGCCGCAAGCCTCGGCCTCGACACGCTCGTCGAGGCCCACGACGCCGAGGAGCTCGACCGCGGCATCGCGCTCGGCGCTCCCGTCCTCGGCGTCAACGCACGAGACCTCGCAACCTTCACGATCGACCGCCGCGCTCAGCTCGAGCTCGTTGCCCGCATTCCCACCGATCGCATTGCGATCGCCGAAAGCGGCATCGCGACGCGCGCGCAGGGTGCCGCGGCCGAGCTGGCAGGAGCCGATGCGGTGCTCGTCGGCTCGACGCTGATGCGAGCTGCCGATCCGGGGGAAAAGCTGCGCCAGCTGCTCTCACGCCCTCTCGTCAAGGTGTGCGGGCTGACGCGCGAGGAGGACGTCGCAGCGGCGGCCGACGCCGGGGCCGATCTCGCCGGCTTCGTCCTCGTACCCGAGAGTCCGCGTGCAGCAGCCGCCGTCCTGCCCGTACCGGAGGGGATGCTGTCCGTTGCGGTCTGGGTCGGGAAAGCCGGCGATTCCGCCGCAGACCTCGACCAGGTGCACACGGTGGAGGACGGCAAGGTGCGAGGCCGTCAGGCGGCGCTCCTCCGCGAAGGCGTCGAAGTCGCACGGGTGCTCGACCTACCGTGGGAGGGAACCGACGTGAACCACTGGCGAACCGCCGCCGAGGCGGAGGGTCGCGTTGTTCTTGCCGGCCGCCTTGGGCCCGACAACGTGCGAGAAGCGATTGCGGCGGTGCAACCGTGGGCCGTCGATGCGGCGTCGTCCCTCGAGTCGGCACCGGGGATCAAGGACCATGACAAGGTACGGCGATACGTGGAGGCAGCTCGCTCATGACGACGATGGAAACTTACGGCCCCTATGGGGGCCGGTACGTACCCGAAACACTGATCCCCGCCCTGGATGAGCTGACGGCAGCGTGGGCGCAGGCGCTCTCCGATCCCGCATATCTCGCGGAGGTCGAGCATCTCGGGCGCACCTACACGGGTCGGCCGTCGCCGATCACCCTGGCGCCGCGGTTCGCTCCGGGGAAGAAGCTGTATCTGAAGCGCGAGGATCTCAATCACACGGGAGCCCACAAGATCAACAACGCGCTCGGGCAGGTCGTTCTCGCCAGGCGGCTCGGTAAGAAGAGGATCATCGCCGAGACGGGCGCCGGACAGCACGGCGTCGCGACCGCGACAGCGTGTGCGCGGTTCGGGCTCGAGTGCGTCGTCTTCATGGGCTCCGAGGACATGCGACGGCAGGCACCGAACGTCGAGCGCATGCACCTGATGGGCGCCACCGTCGTTCCGGTCGAGTTCGGGACGAAGACGCTGAAGGAGGCGACGAGTGAGGCAATCCGCGACTGGATCACGAATGTCGAGACGACGCACTACGTGATCGGCTCGTGCGTCGGCCCGGCCCCCTATCCCGAGATCGTGCGCGAGTTGCAGGCCGTGATAGGACGCGAAGCAAGAGAGCAGCTGCTCGAGGCAGAGGGAGCCCTTCCCGAGGTCGTCGTCGCGTGCGTGGGCGGCGGCTCGAACGCGATCGGCATGTTCGCGGGCTTCATCGACGACCCGAAGGTTCGCCTGATCGGCGTCGAGGCCGCAGGCGCGGCGTCGCTCGGCGGCGGGCGCACGGGCGTGCTCCATGGGTCTCGCTCCTCGATCCTGGCGGATTCCGACGGACAGATTGCGGACGCGCACTCGATCTCGGCCGGTCTCGACTATCCCGGCGTCGGGCCTGAACACGCCTACCTCCGCGACATCGGCCGGGCCGAGTACCTCCCGTGCACCGACGAGCAGGCACTCGAAGCGTTTCAGCGGCTCTCGCGGATGGAGGGGATCATCCCGGCGCTCGAGTCGTCGCATGCGCTGGCGGTGGTGGACGAGATCGACGCGGAGTACATCGCGGTCTGCCTGTCGGGCAGGGGCGACAAGGATCTGGCCGAGGTGCTGGCGGCGTTGGGAATGACGTCGTGAGCGCCAGGGTTGTCGGGGCGGCCGGCGTGACGAAGACCCTCGTCATCTACCTGATGGCCGGTGCCGAGACACCCGCGCTCGCAGAAGCGGCCGTCGCCGGCGGCGCCGACATCATCGAGATCGGCTTTCCCTTCTCCGACCCGCTCGCCGACGGGCCGGTGATCCGTGCTGCCGCCGAGAAGGCGCTCGCTGCGGGAATGCGCACCGCCGCCTGCCTCGAGTGCGTCGCCGCCACGCGCGCTCTCGTCGGCGATACCCCACTCATTCCGATGACGTATGCCTCACTCCTCGAGGCCTACGGCTGGGAGCGCTTCGAGGCCGATGCGCGAACCGCCGGCGCGACGAGCTTCATCATCGCCGACACGGCCGCCGGTTCCCGGCCCGAGCTGCGTCGGGTTCAGCTCGTCGCCCCGACGTCCACCGACGCGCGCATCGCGCTCGCCGCCGCCGAGACAGACGGCTGGCTCTACCTCGTCACGCTGACCGGCACGACCGGTGCACGTACCGAGCTCTCCGATGCGCTCGCCGGGCTGGCAGCCCGCACCCGCGCCCTCACCGACGTTCCGCTCTACGCGGGCTTCGGCATCTCGACGCCCGAGCAGGCGCGCGCGGCGGCGGATCTCACGGACGGGATCGTCGTCGGCTCGCGTGCGGTTCAGGTCGCCGAGGACGGCCCGGAGGCACTTCACGCCTACGTGGCCTCGCTGCGCACAGCGCTCGACGCGGGAACGACGGGAACTGCCTGAAACAGACACTTGTGGGGCGCCGCCGCTGATGCCATCATAACGGTATGGCGTCATACCTGTACAATGTGGACATGGCCAAGGAGAAGCTCACGATCTACCTGAGCTCCGAGATCGCGCGCTCCATGCGCGTCTCCGCCGCCCGGCGCGGGATCAAGGACTCCGATCTCGTCGAGGAAGCGCTCGCCGAATGGTTGGGTATCGCCGCTTTCGAACGTTCATGGGCGAGAAACGATGACCTGACCGACGAAGAGGCGATGGAACTCGCTCTCCAGGCTCAACGCGAAGTGCGCGAGGAGCGCCGCCAGAAGCCCCAGGGCACGTCGTAGGTGCTCCAAGCCGTCCTCGACGTCAACGTGTTCATCTCGGCATTCCTGTCACCACACGGCACGCCTGCTGCCGTCGTCGCGGCCTGGCGCGACGGTCTGTTCGACATGATCGTCTCCCCAGCGCTCGTTCGCGAGCTCGAGGACGTCGCCGTTCGTCCACACCTCGCCGATCGGATCGACCAATCTGACGTTAGGTTGGCCTTCGCGGACATTCGCCGCAACGCAATCCTTGTCGACGACCCGCCGCCCGCTCGCCACGTCCCGAGCGACCCCGACGACGACTACCTCATCGCGCTCGCCCTCGCTTCCGGTTCCCACGTGATTGTCACCGGCGACACCACGCTTCTGGCGCTCGAGCTCAACCGGCCGCGCATTCTGGCGCCGCGCGATTTCCTCACCGCGATCGAGCCGGGCGCCTGAGCCTGGATCCGCCGTTTTGCGTGATCGCGAGGCGCTCGTTCGGGTCGTCAGGACGTGGGGGGATGGGGCCGTGCAGGCCGGTGGCCTGTGGGGGCCCCATCCCCCCACGGAGCGCACCGTCCGGGTGGGAACCGCCAGACACAGAAGACATGGTGCCCACCCGGACGGGAAGCGGCCTGGCGGGCCCGACGAGATGCAACGCCCGCGCAAAACGGCGGATCCAGGCTGAGCTGCTACTTCGACGCTACGCGCTCCCCGCACCGCTCGCAGCGCTGATAGCGCTCGGTGAGGAAGAACCAACGCGACTTCGAAACCTTGTGGCCGAACACCCGGCAGCGCCAGTGCACTAGGGTCCCACTTTGACGAGCATCTTCCCGATGTTCTCCCCGCCGAGCAGGCCGATCAACGCGGCGGGCGCGTTCTCGATTCCCTCGACGACGGTCTCGCGGTAGCGCACTGCGCCATCACGCACCCAGGGCGCCACGTCGGCAAGGAACGCCGGCGTCCGGTCGATGTGATCCGAGATGATGAACCCCTCGATTCGCAGCCGCTTCCCAACGACGAAGGCGAGGTTCCGCGGGCCCGGCGTCGGCTCGGTGGCGTTGTACTGCGAGACCGCACCACAGGCGACGACGCGGCCGTGCTTGCGGAGTGCCGACAACGCTGCCTCGAGCGTAGGCCCACCGACATTGTCGAAATAGAGATCGATGCCCCCGCTCAGCGCGTCGCGCGCCGACACCTCGTGGTAGTCGAATGCCTCGTCGAACCCGATCTCTCGCAGCCAGGCGACCTTCTCGGGCGAGCCCGCGCTCCCGATCACCCGGCACCCCTTCAGCTTCGCGATCTGCCCGGCCGCCGATCCGACCGCGCCAGCCGCTCCCGAGACGAACACCGTCTCTCCCGACTCGGGTCGGCCGATGTCGAGCAGGCCGACGTAGGCGGTCAGACCCGGCATTCCGAGCACCCCGAGGCCCGTCGACACGGGCGCGAGCGCCGGATCGAATGCCACCAGGCCACGCCCGTCCGAGAGGGCGAGCTCCCTCCAGCCGAGGTTGTGCACGACCCACGAGCCCTCGACGAAGCGGTCGCTCCGCGAGGCAATGATCTCCCCCACCGCCCCACCGTTCAGGGCCTCACCGAGTACGAACGGCAGCACGTACGACTTGACGTCGTTCATCCGGCCGCGCATGTACGGGTCGACCGACATGAAAGCGTTGCGGATCAACACCTCGCCGTCGCCCGGCTCGGGCACGTCGACCTCGACCAGGGCGAAGTCGGTCGGCGAGGGCATTCCCCGGGGCCGGGCGGCCAGGTGGATCTCGCGACTCGTTTTCATGTGACCGATCCTACAATGGTGCGGTGGAGACTCTCCGTGGACAGCTGCTCATCGCCGGTCCGGATCTGCTCGATCCGAACTTCCGCCGGAGCGTGATCCTCGTCGGCGAGCATGGCGAGGAGGGAGCAATGGGCGTGATCCTGAATCGGCCATCGCCCGTGTCGGTCGCCGATGCCGTCCCTCCCCTCGCCGAGCTCGTCGACGAATGGGAGCTCGTGCACGTCGGTGGACCCGTGCAACCGCAGGCGATCGTCGTGCTCGGCGACTTTGGGAACACGACCGAGGCCGCTGCGCTCGTTCTCGGCTCGATCGGGTTTCTCCCCGGCGAGATCGAGACCGCCGCCGACATCGACAGCCTCAACCGGGCGCGCGTGTTCGCCGGGTACGCAGGCTGGGGCCCGAACCAGCTCGAGGACGAGATCGCGGAGGAAGCGTGGATTCTGGAGCCTGCCTTGCCGGAGGACATCTTCACAACCGATCCCGACCATCTCTGGAGCGCCGTTCTGCGCCGCAAGGGTGGCGCATTCGCCGTGCTGGCCCTGATGCCACCGAACCCGAGCAGCAACTGAGCCTGGGCTGAACTCGTGATCGGAGCAGTTGCCGGCAAGCTGGCTCAACGCCTTGACGAGCGAGGAATCCACTACGGCTGGGTCGTCGCGGCCGTTTCGTTCATGACGCTGATCACGGCGGCGGGATTCCGTTCGACGATCGGCGTGCTGATCGTGCCGCTCCAGGACGAGTTCGGCTGGTCGCGGGCGACGATCTCGGCTGCAGTCGCGATCAACCTGATCCTCTACGGCCTGGGCGGCCCGTTCGCGGCGGGCTTCTACAACCGATTCGGAATTCGCCGCGTGATCGTGATCGCGCTCGGCACGATCGCCTTCAGCTCGCTCCTGACGACCCAGATCGACGCTGCGTGGCAGCTCGACCTGCTCCTCGGTGCCGCGAATGGTCTCGCAACGGGAGCGATTGGTGTCACACTCGCAGCCGTCATCGCCAACCGCTGGTTCGTGAAGCGCCGCGGTGTCGTCGTCGGGATGCTGACGGCGAGCAATGCGAGTGGTCAGCTCGTCTTCTTACCCCTCCTCGGCTGGATCGTTGCGTCTCAGGGGTGGCGAACGGCGATGATGACCGTCTCGGTGGTCGCGCTCGCGATCACGCTGCCGCTCGTCGTCCTCCTCCTGCGCGACAGTCCATCGGATGTCGGCCTGCGACCGCTAGGCGCAACGGTCGACGATCCTCCGATCCCGCGCGAGAACCCGTTTACAGCCGCGATCGGTGGTCTTGCACACGCGTCGCGGAACCGGACGTTCTGGCTCCTCACGGCAAGCTTCCTCATCTGCGGCGCGACGACGAACGGTCTCATCGGCACCCACCTGATCCCGGCGTCGATCGATCACGGCATGTCGGGAGTGACGGCGGCGAGCCTCCTCGCGGTGATCGGCGTCTTCGACCTGGTCGGCACCTTGTGCTCGGGCTGGCTCACGGACCGCTACGACCCTCGTTGGCTGCTCTTCTGGTACTACAGCCTCCGCGGTCTCTCGCTTCTGGCCCTGCCCTTCGTGATCGGCTCCTCCAATCTGGGGCTGATCGTCTTCGTCGTCTTCTACGGGCTCGACTGGGTAGCGACCGTCCCTCCGACCGTTGCGATCACGGCCGAGGTCTTCGGGCGTGAGCGCGTCGGGATCGTGTTCGGCTGGATCTTCGGTGCCCATCAGCTCGGAGCGGCCGCCGCCGCGTTCGGCGCAGGGGCCGCGCGAACGTGGTTCGGCAACTATCAGGGAGCATTCGTCACAGCTGGCCTTCTCTCGCTCGTCGCAGCTGGGCTCGTGATCCGCATCGTCAACGACCGCCCTCGGCGGATTCCGATCGGAGCTGCCTCTCTCGAGGTCGGCTCGTGACACCGCTGCGAGCGCTCGCCGTCCTCCTGCTCGCCGCCGTGCTCATCCCGTCCCAGGCGGCGGCACACCCACGCGGCGTCGATACGGCACCCTCGGCAGACGCCCGGCTCGCCCGGGCCCCGAACGCCGTGACCGTCCGCCTCAGCGAGCCCGCTGATCCGGTCGGCGAAGGGATCACGGTCACTGGGCCAGACGGGCGGGATGTCTCGCGGGGATCCGTCGTCGTCACTGGAGCAACGCTCTCCCGCGCGGTTGATGCACAGGAGCAGGGCACCTACGTCGTCGAATGGCTCGTCGTTGGTGACGACGCACATCCTGCACGCGGCTCGTTCCTGTTCAGCGTCGGCGAGCCCAGCCGCACGGAGCTTCCGGGACATCCGCCGGGAGGCCGACTCCTCACGGCGCTCGGCCGCTGGCTCTCGCGCGTAGGCTTCTCTCTCGGATTCGGCGTCGTCTTCGCGGCACTCCTCTCGGGCGGGATGACAGCGCGCTGCTGGCGCCTCGTCTCGGCGGGCGTCATGTTGCTCATCGTTGCCGAGCCGGTTGCGTTGCTCGGCCAGATAGCGCTCCTCGCGCCCGCACGCGTCCTCGATCTCGGGTTCGCGGCCGACGTTCTCCTCACGCGCTATGGCCACCTCAGTGCTCTTCGGCTCGGCGGAGCAGTCGGCCTGTGGGCGCTCGCCGGGGCACTGCGGACAGCGTCGTCCCGCGCTCAGTGGGCGATTCCGGCAGTCGGAGTGCTGCTGGCGTTCGTCTACGCGGCCTCGGCCCACCGGATCTCGGGCCTGCCGTCGCCACTTTCGATGCTTCTCGTCGCAAGCCACGTCGTTGCCTTCGGGGCGTGGCTCGGCTGCATCGTCGTCGCGCTCCGAGAAGCACGCGGTCGACGGCTCGAGCGCCCCGCGGTCCTCGCCGCTGTGGTGCTCGTGCTGAGCGGCTCCGGTCTCGCTCTCGCCCACATTCCAGGCCCGTCCGACCTGATCGAGACGGCGTACGGGGCGACGCTCGGGATCAAGATCGCTCTCGTCGCGCTCGCATTCGCCGCAGGGGCCGCGGCACGCCGACGAGCCGAGCTCGTCGCGGCGCTCCTCGTACTCGCCGCCGCGAGTATGCTCGTGTCGCTCATCCCCCCGCTGTGACGAGGCGCGGGGCTACTGGTCGCGACCGAGCGACACGCGCGCGGTGATGCCGAAGCGCTCGGCAAGGCACCCGGGGCAGCACGGGTACAGGTCTCCGAGACCGTCGGCGTAATACACCCAACCCTGAGCCTCGGCTTCCTTCTCCTCGAGCATCGGCGCGGCACACCAGGCGCACTCCTCATGGAGGCGCACGATCCGGAGCATGTGGGCGCACGCACGGCAGTAGACCCCGCCTCCTGCGAGGATCTGGGAGTCGCTCACCCAGCCAATCTCGAGCATCCCGCAATCCTCGGCGTCGTGCCCGCAGCAGTCGCAGCCCTCCGGCACGCTCTCCCCCTTTTCGAACCCCATACGACACACTCTACGAAGGGTGAGAGAAATCACCAGATGAGGGAGCGAGATTCACCCGAACGGGGGAGAGCGACGTCATCGCCCCAGAAGACCGATAGTGTCCCGAACATGCTTCTTCCCGTGATCATCATCGTGGTCGTCGCGATCCCGGTGCTCCTGCTCGCGTTTCGGGCAGCAACCCGCTCGAGGGCGGCAGGTGAGCATCCCGTCGCCGAGGACGCGCTAGCCGTCGAGCGAACCGAGCAGGAGTTCGCGGCAGCCGAGGCCTACCAGGAGGAGTGGCGCGCCGAAGAGAAGAAGCACCAGCCCGACACGCTGCTGTAGACGGTTGCGGTGGACACCGTCCGCATCGACAAGTGGCTGTGGGCCGCGCGTTTCTTCAAGACGCGCAGCGCGGCCACCGACGCCGTCGTCGGCGGGCGCGTCCACCTGAACGAGGCGCGCGTCAAGCCGGCGAAGGAAGTCAAGGCCGGAGACACGATCGAACTCAGGATCGGACAGCTCCACTGGACGCTCGTGGTGCGAGACGTCGCCGACAAGCGCGGCTCGGCGAGCGTTGCGCAGGCGCTCTACGACGAGACGCCCGATTCCGTGGCGGCCCGCGAGCAGCGATCGGCGGAGTTGAGGCTCTCACGCCCGCTCGGGGCCGACCTCGGCGCGCGGCCGACGAAGCAGGATCGCCGCCGAATCGAGGATCTTCGCCGCTCCGAGCGTGGCGGACGAAACCGCAGTCGCTGAGCCCACCTCTGAGAGCTGAGCCCACCTCTGAGCCTGGATCCGCCGTTTTGCGCGGGCGTTGCATCTCGTTCGGCTCGCCAGGCCGATTCCGTCCGGGTGGCACCCCCGGAAACCGAAGAAACGGGTGCCAGCCGGACGGGGAGCGGCCTGGCGAGACGGACGAGATGCAACGCCCGCGCAAAACGGCGGATCCAGGTTAAGGGCGTCGCCCACGGCATA
>JAYTJO010000485.1:0-1743 GCA_043730975.1 Thermoleophilia bacterium
AGCATCCGCGGGACAGCGCCCCGCCCCCGACTTCGAGTAGTGCGCCATCCGGGGAATAATGTGTACTGCTTCGACACGGACACCCTCAGCGCGGCATTGTTGCCGAGGCCGCCACTGCACCTCCTTCGCCACCTCGCCCGAACCCCCGCCGGCAACCAATGTACAACCGCGATAACCGTCGGTGAGATCGTCTACGGAGCCGCCCTAATCGGCCGACCGGGCCACGCCGATCGCATGCATGAGCTGCTGCATTCGCTTCACTCCGTTCTCCCATTCGACGAGTCTGCCGCGATAATCTACGGAGGTCTGAGAGCCGACCTCGAGCGGGTCGGGAAGCGACTTGATGACCCCGACCTTCGGATCGCCTCCATCGCACTTTGCCGCGATCTGATCCTGGTGACCGGGAACGTCCGGCACTTCGAGCGTGTTCCCGGCTTGCGAATCGAGAACTGGCTCGAGCCCGACTGAGATAGGCTCGGCGCTGTGTTGACGTGCCAGTCATGCGGCGGGGTGAGTCCCATCGGATTTGCCTTCTGCGGCGCGTGTGGGGCGGCGTTCGCGCCGGTCGCGGCAGTGCGTGAGGTACGCAAGGTCGTGACCGTCGTTTTCTGCGACGTGAGCGGCTCGACGGCGCTCGGGGAGCGGCTCGACCCGGAGGCGATGCGGCGCACGATGGGCCGCTACTTCGAGGAGATCCGGCTGATCGTGGAGCGGCACGGCGGCACGGTGGAGAAGTTCATCGGCGACGCGGCGATGGCCGTGTTCGGCATCCCGGTGGCGCACGAGGACGACGCTCTGCGCGCGGTGCGGGCCGTGGCCGAGATCCGCGAGCGGCTGACGGCACTCGGTGAGGAGCTGGCGGTCGCACTCTCGTTCCGCACGGGCGTCAACACGGGCGAGGTGGTGGCCGGCGAGGGCGAGACGCTCGTCACGGGTGACGCGGTCAACGTGGCGGCCCGGCTCGAGCAGGCGGCGACGCCAGGAGAGATCCTGATCGGTGCGGAGACGCTCTCGCTCGTACGGGACGCGGTGACGGTCGAATCGGTCGAGCCGCTCGCGTTGAAGGGAAAGCGCGAGCCCGTGCCCGCGTTCCGGCTCGTCACCGTCGATGCGACCGCTGCAGCCTTCACACGCCATCTCGATGCGCCGCTCGTGGGGCGCGTCCGCGAGCAGCAGCGTCTCCGGGCCGCGTTCGAGGACGTCGTCTCGGAGCGGGTCTGTCACATGTTCACGCTGCTCGGCCCGGCGGGGGTCGGAAAGTCGCGGCTGGCCGAGGAGTTCCTCGGCGTCGCGGGAGAGACCGCCGACGTCCTGCGGAGCCGCTGTCTCCACTACGGCGAGGACATCACGTACTGGCCGCTCGTCGAGATCCTGCTCGCGATCGGGGTCGAGCCGGGCGCGGTGATCGGTACGTCACCGGCCGATACGCAGCTCGCGTTCCGCAGACTGATCGAGGGTCGCGCAATCGAGCGGCCGCAGATCCTCGTGCTGGACGACATCCAGTGGGCCGAGCCCGTCTTCCTCGACCTGATCGAGCATCTCTCCGACTGGTCGCGCGACGCGCCGATCCTCCTCCTCTGCATCGCCCGCCCCGAGCTGCTCGAGCTGCGCCCCGGCTGGGGCGGCGGCAAACTCAATGCGACGACGATCCTGCTCGAGGCGCTCTCGGGCGAGGACTGCGAGCTGCTGATCTCGCGCCTTGCGGGGGGCGCACAACTCAATGATGACGTGCGAATGAGGATC
>JAYTJO010000486.1:0-2436 GCA_043730975.1 Thermoleophilia bacterium
GTCTTCCGACCGCGGGTACCAGACCGCACTCGTCGAGGCGAGCCCTGGTGAGGAAGCGGGTCTCAAGTCGGTCACGATGACCGTGAAGGGCGAGAACGCGTATGGCGCCTACAAGGCCGAACGGGGGGTCCACCGGCTCGTGCGGCAGTCGCCCTTCGACTCGGCCCACCGCCGCCACACAGCCTTCGCCCAGGTCGTCGTCGCTCCACTCCTACCCGATGACGAGGACGTCGAGATCGACGAGGGTGACCTGCGCGTTGACACCTATCGCGCGAGCGGCGCCGGCGGCCAGCACGTCAACAAGACCGATTCCGCCGTCAGGCTGACCCATCTTCCGACGGGCATCGTCGTGCAGTGCCAGAACGAGCGCTCGCAGACCTCCAACAAGGCGACGGCGATGCGGATCCTCAAGTCGCGACTCGTCGAGGTGCAGGAGGAGGAGCGGGAGGCGGAGCTCGCGCGCGAGCGAGGAGCGACGCAGGACATCGGCTTCGGAAGTCAAATCCGCTCCTACGTGCTGCATCCGTACCAGATGGTGAAGGATCACCGCACCGATTTCGAGGCGGGAAACGCCCAGGGCGTGCTCGACGGCGCGCTCGACGGCTTTGTGCGCGCATACCTCCTTGCCAAGGCCGCCGGGAAGGTGATGTAAGTGGTCGCTCGAGTGATGTCAGCTACACTTGAGATTCAATCCGACCCGGAGCGGCCACCGCGGCCCTCTTCTTCTCGTGATCCGGTGCAGGACGACCTTCAGCTGACAGCCCCCGTGACGGCGATTGCCGAGCCCTCGCCCGCCTACGCGGACGGAGTCGACGGCGCGGCCGGCGTCAGCGGCTCGTCCATGATCGTGCTCGAGAACGTCCGCAAAGTCTACGAGCCCAACGTAACGGCCCTCGACGGCGTCTCGTTCGTGATCGACAAGGGCGAGTTCGTCTTCGTCGTCGGCGCCTCTGGCTCGGGGAAGTCGACGATCATCCGGCTGCTGCTCAAGGAGATGGAGCCGACGTCGGGTCGAATCCTCGTCGGCGGACGAGATCTCGGCCGGTTGAAGCACTCACGCGTACCGATGCTCCGCAGGAACGTCGGCTGTGTCTTCCAGGACTTCAAGCTTCTACCGAACCGCACTGCGTCGGAGAATGTCGCCTACGCGCTCCGTGTCCAGGGCGAGCCTGCCTCCTCGATTCGGCGCAAGGTACCCGAGGTGCTCAACCTCGTCGGTCTCGCTCACAAGATGAGCTCCAAGCCAGAGGAGCTCTCGGGCGGTGAGCAGCAGCGCGTCTCGATCGCGCGCGCCGTGGTCAATCATCCGCCGCTCCTGATCTGCGACGAGCCTACGGGCAACCTCGACCCCGATACGTCCGTCGGGATCATGCAGCTCCTTCACCGCATCAACACGGCAGGCACCACGATTCTCATGGTCACGCACGATCGGGAGATGGTCGACAAGATGCGCAAACGCGTGATCGCTCTCGACCAGGGCAAGCTGATGCGGGACGAGCGACGTGGGGGGTACGAGACCGAATGACCCGCTTCAAGCTCGTCCTCTCCGAGGCCGTCCGCTCGATCGGCGCGAATCTCTCCACCTCGATCGCAGCAACGATGACCGTGCTCATCGGCATGCTCCTCCTTGGTCTCTCGATCGCGCTTGGAAGCTGGGTCGTCTCGTGGTCGAACCACGTCAAGTCCGAGCTCCAGGTGCAGGTCTTCTTCGTCGACGGCGTCACGCCCAAGCAGGTCAACGCCGTTGGCCGCACGCTCGCGAGCGACCCGAGAGTGAGCGACTACCAGTTCGTCTCGAAGACGGAGGCGCTGAAGCGGATGAAGAGGAAGTATCCGCAGCTCACGGCGAATCTGCCTTCGAATCCGCTTCCGGCCGCCTTTGAAGTGACTCCGGCCAAGGCCGAGAATGTCAAGGTGATTGCGGTCGATCTCCGAAAGGCGAAGTTCGCCGGGGTCGAGAAGATCAAGGACGGGCAGCAGACCTCGGAGCGCATCCTCCAGGTCGGCAAGTGGATCTCCTATGTCTTCGTCGTGATGGTTGTCGTGCTCCTGATCGCATCCGTCATCCTGATCGCGAACACGATCCGGCTCTCGATCTTCTCGCGGCGCCGTGAGATCGAGGTGATGAAGCTCGTCGGCGCGACGAACTGGTTCGTCCGCGGGCCGTTCATGCTCGAAGGGCTGCTGTGTGGCCTTGTCGGGTCGGTCGCCGCCGTGCTCCTGCTCTTCATCGGCAAGCAGGTCGCGCTCCCTGCGATCCTCGGGCACATCGACACGACCGACGACGTGCAGGCGCTCTCCTTCGGCCTCACGTCCCTTGCGCTTCTGGCGGTCGGCCTCGGCGTGGGTGCTCTCGGCTCGGGCATGACCTTGCACCGCTTTTTGAAGGTCTAGCGGCGGGGTTTCCCCGATGCAAGAGCATATCGGGGAAACCCC
>JAYTJO010000487.1:0-2326 GCA_043730975.1 Thermoleophilia bacterium
GTGGGCCGATACACGCTGCGCGTGGCTGGCGCTCGGAGCTTCGCGGGCAAGGCCGGAACGCTTCAGCGCTATAACGGCGCCCTCGCGCGGTGGGTCAACGTCAAGCGGGTCGTACTGCGCGCGAACTCGACCGGTGTGTTCCCAACGGTGATCTCGACCTCGTCCTTCCGCGCGATCGTCCCGTTGCGGCGGAAGCTCCGCGTCGTTCTGCCTCAGCTCCAGGTGGGCGGCTGTTACCTGCCCGGTCGCAGCAACACGATCCTCGGTTAGCCGCTAGCTCAAGGTCATCGCCGGTGCAGCCGTCCAGAACGGCTGTGCCAGCGCCGACCTGAACGAGCGGGCCGAAAGGGCGATCGCAGTCGAATCGGCTCTACAGCGTCTTGCCACCCACGAGCCACACGGGGCCCTGGGTGTCGACGTTGTCCGTGTCCGAGAGGACGCGGAGTACAGATGCCGAGCCCGTGATGCCCTCGTTGTCGAGGCGCTCGAAGCACCGTCTCGTCATCGAGGGCGAGGCGCCGTAGCCGGAGCGGCCGGAGCAGCGGAAGGTGAAGACGAGGCGTGAGCCGCTGCGGGCCGGGTTCAGCGGTGCACAGAGGAGCGCGGTGCGATCGAGGAGCGTACTCGACTCGATCTCGAGCTCGCAGAGGAGATCCGTCCAGTCCGAGGGGAGGGGCGCGAGAGCCCGATCCCAGCTCTCCGCGACGGAACCCGTCGGGCGTCGCGCCTCAGCGACCTCTGAGGCGGTTGGCGCAACCGGCGTCTGCAGCGCCGACCGCTCGATGTGGCACCAGATTCGGTCGCGATCGAGGCGCTCGAACAGGCGCAACGTGGTCTGCTTGCCCTGCGGGCCGGCGCTGCTGCGGACATGGAAGACGAGCGTCGCCCCGACGCGACCGACGTTGATCGAGCCGAGAACCTGCGCCGCCCGAGGGAGATCGCTCGGCTGCTCGACCGTCAGGGTCAGGCGAACGTCCTCCCAGCCGGACGGGAAGTCTGCCTCCATCGTGTGCCACTGATCGACGAGCTTCATCGGCGATCAGCATAATGACCGTGATGCTTCCGGTTGCAGAAGAGCTGTTCGGCTTGACGGTGCCCCAGTAGTGGCCGCCCCGAGAAATCCTGCCACGCTGCGCGTGGCTGCAAACACATCGCAGGGCTTCGTCCTCGGTCGCACCCGTACAATCCGGTATGGGAGCTCCCTGCGTCCTCGCTCTGCTCGGTTTTCGCCGGCGCACCACGACAGGATTCCCCGGAGCGACCACTAATGGCGACCGAGATCAAGCTCCCCCGACTCGGCCAGGGAATGGAATCCGGCACGATCGTCCGCTGGCTCAAGGCGGAGGGTGACACCGTCAAGGCCAACGAGCCGCTCTACGAGCTCGACACCGACAAAGTGACCCAGGAGGTCGAATCGGAGGTCGCGGGCGTCTTGCTCAAGATCGTCGTCCAGGAGGGCGAGACCGAGGTCGGGTCGACGATCGCTGTGATCGGGCGCGATAGCGACGATGTCGCCGTCGGGTCGACGTCCGCAGCCGTTGACGCGCAGGTCGATGCGAATCCCGTCGCAGTTGTGCCTTCGACGGACACGGCCCCGAAGCCCGACGTATCGCCGTCAGGCGGCAACGGAGCTGCACCAGAGGCTGCCCCCGGCACTCGCACCAAGGCGTCGCCGCTCGCCCGACGGATCGCGCGTGAGCGTGGTCTCGAACTCTCCGCGATCGCCGGAACAGGCCCCGACGGCCGGATCCTCGCCGAGGATGTGGAGCGCGCCCCTGTGGGTGGCGCCCCGCTACCTATCGAGGCGACGGCGCCTCTGCTATCGAGCACCGAGGTCGAAGTGATCACGCTGAGCTCGACGCGGAAGACGATCGCGCGCCGGCTCACCGACGCCTGGGCGGCGCCGGTGTTCCAACTCGGCGTCTCGATCGACATGTCCGAGACGCTGCACCTCCGCGAGCAACTCGTGTCGCGCCTTGCCGAAGGTGACGTGAAGCCCACGGTCAACGACCTCCTCACGAAGTTCGTCGGGGTCGCGTTGATCCAGCACCGCGCGCTGAACGCGACGTTCACAGGTGACGAGATTCGCCGACACCCGGCCGCACACGTTGGCATGGCCGTCGCCGCCCCGAACGGACTCGTCGTTCCTGTGATTCGTGACGCCGACCGGCGCAGCGTTCAGGAGATAGCGCGATCCCGCGCCGACCTCGTGAGTCGCGCCCGGGATGGCAAGATGACGCTGCCCGACATGGAGGGCGGCACGTTCACGATCTCGAACCTCGGCATGTTCGGCGTCGAGCAGTTCGTCGCGGTGCTCAACCCGCCG
>JAYTJO010000488.1:0-1598 GCA_043730975.1 Thermoleophilia bacterium
AGGCGGGTGGCTGACCGGCAAGTACCGGCGCAACGAGCCGCCGCCCGCCGGATCACGCATGACGCTTCGGCCCGAGCCGTACGCGGGCTACACCTCCGACCGCGTCTTCGACGCCCTCGAGGAGCTCGAACGGCGAGCAGCAGATCGCAGCGTTTCGATGGCCGGCCTCGCGTTGGCGTGGGCCCTCTCGCTGCCCGAGCTGACAGCGGTCGTCGTCGGCCCCGGTCGCGCCGACCACCTGGCGCCCGCCTTCGAGGCGCTCGAGATCGACCTGTCCCCGACCGATCGCGACAACCTGACGGAGGTGTTCTCCTGAGCGTTCTCGTCCTTTCCGAGCACGACGTGCGCGAACTGCTCGACATGGAGTCCTGTGTCACAGCGATGGAGGACGTTCTTGCGAGACTGGCGCGCGGCGAGCTGACGAATCCGCTGCGCTCGATCATGTTCCCACCCGGCCCGGCTGCGTTCGGGTTGATGCCTGCCCACCGTGGGGGAGAGATGCCGTACTTCGCCCTCAAGGAGATCGTCGTCAACCCGGAGAACTCCGCGCATGGTCTCGACCCACATCAGGGTGCCGTCCTCCTCCACGACGGAGTGACGGGCGTGCTCATCGCCGTCCTGAACGCCTCGCCGATTACCGAGATTCGCACCGCCGCGGTCTCCGGTGTCGCCACGAAGCTGCTGGCACGGCCCGACGCCCGCACCGTCGCCGTTCTCGGCTCGGGCATTCAGGGGCGCTCCCATGTGGATGCAATGCAGACGGTTCTCGACGATCCGATCATCCGGATCTGGAGCAGGAACCCCGCCCACGCTGAGGCTCTTGCGCTCGAGACCCACTCCCTCGTCGCCGCCACGATCGAGGAGGCGCTCGAAGGCGCGGACATCGTCTGCACCGCGACCGCTTCGAGGGAGCCGATCGTCGAGCTCGGCTGGCTCGCACCCGGCACCCACATCAATGCTGCGGGCGCATCGGTCAAGACGTCCAGGGAGCTCAGCAGCGAGACCGTCGCCGCCGCGACCATGTTCGTCGATCGTCGCGAGTCCACGCTCAACGAGTCCGGCGACTACCTCCTCGCGGTCGACGAGCAGGGCATCGGGCCTGACCATATCGTGGCAGAGCTCGGCGATCTCCTCATCGGCACGCATCCCGGCAGGAGCGACGGAGTCGAGCTCACGCTGTTCAAGTCGCTCGGCATCGCCGCGGAGGATCTCGCAGCGGCCGAGCTGTGCGTCGCGCGAGCCCGCGAACGCGGCATCGGCGTCGAGGTCGACTTCTGATCCCGCTCGCCGACATCCAGGCAGCACGCGAGCGGATCGCCGACGTGGCGATCCGCACCCCGCTCGTGCGTCTGCAGGCGCCGGAGTCATCGGCCGAGATCTGGCTCAAGCTCGAGTGCCTCCAGCCGATCGGATCATTCAAGATCCGCGGTGCAGCCAACGCGATCCGCAGCGCCCCGCGGGGAGCGATCGCCGGCGGTGTCCTGACGACGAGCGCGGGCAACATGGCCCAGGGCGTCGCCTGGATCGCGCGCGAGGAAGGCGTGCCGGCAACAGTTGTCGCGCCTGACCACGCTCCGCAGACGAAGCTCGACGCGATC
>JAYTJO010000489.1:0-4277 GCA_043730975.1 Thermoleophilia bacterium
CTTCCCGTTCCGTGCCCTCCTGCGCGCCGCATTCGGCCTGGAAGGTCTCGGCCACGACGAGGCCGTCGAGGCGCTGTCGGGCCTCGTTGGCGAAAAGGCTCCGTCGCTCCGTCCCTGGCTGTCGCTGATCGCGACTGCGATGGACATCGAGGCCGAGCCGTCGCACGAGGTTCAGGCACTCGACGACAAGTCTCGCAGGGTTCGACTGGAGCAGGCCGTGGCGGCGCTCATCGCTGAGGTGGCAACCGCGCCGGTGATCCTTGTAGTCGAGGACACTCACTGGATGGACGAGCCCTCTCGCGACCTGCTGGCGCGGGTCACCGGATCTCTCCGCAAGAGTCCCTGGCTCGTCGTCCTTTCCCGACGCCCCGGTGAAGCAGGGTACGTCGCGGCGGATGACGGAGATGCACTCGTGCGAATCGATCTCGCTCCGCTGGGATCCGAGCCAGTAATCGCCCTCATCCATGCTGCAACCCAGGAAACGCCGCTTCGACCCCAGCAGGAGCACGAGCTTGCCGAGCGCGCGGCCGGCAATCCGCTCTTTCTGATCGAGCTTCTCGATGCCCTCCTCCGCGGTGAGAACGTGGAGACGATGCCCACGTCGGTAGAGGGGCTCATCCAAGCACGCATCGACCGGTTGCCGACGGGTGACCGGCGCCGCCTGCGGGCGCTGTCGGTGCTGGGTATCGGCTTTCGACTGGAACACGCGACCGCGACCCTGGGCCTCGGCAAGGCAGAGGATGTTCGCACGTCGCTGCGCGACCTTGGCGAGTTCCTCTCGGTGGATCGCAGAGGATGGGCAGAGTTCCGGCACGCGCTCATCCGTGACGCAGCCTACGACGGCCTGCCTTTCCGGCGTCGCCAGGAACTCCATGCGACGGTCGGCGACTCGATCCTTGGCGCGGCAGGTGATCATCCGGAGGAGCAGGCGGAGCTCCTCGCTGTGCACTACTGGCACGCGCGCCGTTGGGATGAAGCATGGCGCTTCTCTCGGATCGCGGGTGACCACGCGCGGGATATCTACGCTAACCTCGAGGCGGCGCGGTTCTACGAGCGTGCGGTAAAGGCAACGGCCCATCTCGATTCCGTGAGCCGAGAGGAGCTCGCCGATGCCTGGCGCCACCTCGGGCTCGTCCGCGAGATCATCGGCGAGCTCGATACTGCGTTAGACGCATTCCGCACTGCTGGCGCAATACTCGTTGACCCCGTCGCGAAAGCAGAGGTCTACATGCACCGCGCGCGCGTACGGTTTCGTGCTGGTGCGCCTGCCAGTGCGCTTCGCGATGCCGGGGTCGGCCTTCGACTCCTTGAGCCGTACGAGTCCGATCGGGCAAACGAGATACGAGCCGAGCTGCTCGCGTGGCGAGCGCACGTGCGCCTGACGCAGGGAAAAATCCGCGAATCCATCGCCCTCGCATCCAGCGCCGCCGAGATCGCTGAGCGCGTCGGTGCGCGGCGCGTGCTTGCTACCGCGTACGGCGTGCTGGACGGCGGTTACGCGCAGCTCGGCGAGCCAGACAAGGCCGTCTACGACGTCAAGGCACTCGAGATATACCGCGAGCTCGGGATGTTGGTGTCAGCTGGGATCCTGGAGATGAACGTTGGTGTGAAGGCGTACGCCCGCGGCAGGTGGGATGAGGCCGTGGCGCGGTACACGCGTGCACAGGAGGAGCTCGAACACCTCGGTGATCACGCTAGCGCGGGGTTCGCGGGTGCCAATCTTGGGGAGGTTCTTGTCAGCCGCGGATCCCTCGTTGAGGCCGAGGCGGTGCTCCATGCGGCCCGTCGTTCGCTGAGGTCCGCGGGGGTCATCTTCGGCGCAATCTTCGCCGACCTTCAACTATCGCGCTTGCACGTGGCGCGAGGTGAAACCGAATTGGCGATCGAGATGTTCGGAGCGGTCATCGAAGAAGCGCGATCGAAGGGCTTTGCCGACCTGGTGCTCGAGGCGTCAATACACCTTGCATCCGCGCATCTCAGCGCAGGTCGTCCCGGGCGCGCGCTCGAGCTGCTGGAGGAAGTGGCACCCGACATCGTCGCCGAGGATGCTGCCTGGCTTCAAGCAACCTTCGGCCGCGTGAAGGGCACGGCGTTGCTCGGCATGGGGAGGGTCGACGAGGCCGAGGATGTGCTTTCCGCTGCCCTCAACGAGTCACGGACGCAGCGGCTGCCGTACGAGGAGGCCTTGAGCCTCGCCGCTCTATCAAGTATCGCGCGGCAGAGAGGTGGATCTCCAAATGACGAGGAGCTGCAGAAGGCACAGCGCCTTCTGCAGCTCCTCGGATGTCCGATCGAAGCCCTGGTCTATCCGTAGATTCTGCCGTCGATGGCCGTGTAGACAACATCCACGCGCTTCGGGACGGGGCCGGGGCCTTGCGTCGAGAGAACCAGACAGGTCGTGTGATCCACGTTTGGATCGATGTCCCTATCTGCGTTTGCAACGATGCCTGGCAGGATGTCGCTTGGTAAGCCGCCATTGGCCGGGTCCGCCTTGCAGAACTTCATCGTTCGCGGGTCGCCGGAGACGTCATACGGCGGATCGTCGTACCTGAGCGCCGTCGTATTCGGCGAGTAAACGGCGCCGCTCGGCGCGTCGGCAGCGATGTCCCACGTGATCGTCTGCGTCACTACGACGCAGTTCACACCGGTTGTCTTACACTTGGGAGTGTTGGCGGCCGGCGGTACGACCGGCTCGAGCTTCGCGACGCGCGATCCGTTCGGGCCGTCGTACGTCGTGAACACGTATTTCTTGCCCGCGACCTTGTTGTCGCAGGTCTCGCCTGGACTGAATGTCGCTTCCACCTGTGCGTCTCCGGTCTCGTTCTCCGAGTAGAGGGGGGAGCCGCACGTGGCAGTCACACCGCCGGCAAAGCCGAAGTCAAGGTTCGGCGTGTCGCCCGTGACGGTCTGGACGTAACACGCACCGGGCGCGGGCTGCGTCTGCACCTCGCCGGACCCTGCCGACGAGCACACCGTGTACGCGAGTCCCGGGACGACGAAGAAGCTGTAATTCCCCATTGTTGCGGCAAGGGTGGAGGTACCGGTCGTCTGACCGTCGGAGAGGGACACCGTACGACCTCCGATCCCCGCATCAGGCACGTTTTTGATGCCGTCGCCCTGTGTGTCGCTGTAGACGTTGCCCGAAATCTCGACGACGGGCTTGTAACAGAACGTTGTGTGCGAGTTGGTGTAGAGGCTCCCCTGGTTGTCCGACGTCGCGTGCAGCTTTCCGTCGCTCGCAACGCCACCCGGATACGTGCCGTAGTAGTTGAACCACGCCGTATCTGATCCGCCGTTGACGCCCACGTGGAAGACCCTGGCTCCGGTGACTCTGAACGAGAACTTCTTCCCCTTGTCCGGGCCATTCACACCCGTGAGGAAGATCTTGACTCCGGCCGGAAGAGGAGTTGACGTCCCGGCGGTGTTCTGCTGGTTGTACTCGACCTCCGTTGCGTTGCTCGGGGGCTTCGGAATCTTGAACGTCGACATATCCGTGGGAATGCCACCCGCGTTGGTTGTGCAGCTGAAGTTGGTTCCGCCGACGTTCACCCTGGTCGGCAGGATGTTCCCTGGATCCGTCCTCTCGCTGAACCGATCTGCGGCGAATGCAGGCAACGCGACAACGAGTGCGGCTGCAGAAAGGACAACGAGCGCCATCGCCCACGTCCACCTCGGGTGCTTGCGATACGCCTGCTCTATCTGCTTCGTCATGCTGTCGTCCTCCCTGGAAAGCGTGCAGTGGTGAAAACGGGTTCTGCCGTGTCCTCGATCGAGGGTCCGCATTCGGGACGGACGCCCAATGGGTATCTAGCTCGCGGTTTCCGAACTCGGCCCCTGAGAGTCCCTCTCGAACATGCCCCCTATTGGCATTCTACGTATTCTAGCGGCCTGCTCGGCGGATGCAAGCTGGCGAATCATGAAGGCTAGCGGGGCAGCCGGAGACCGAGCCGGCGAGGGAGCGAGGCGACGAAGCCCGTGATGGGGTCGGCCTTGCCGCCGCGGTCAGAGGCGGCATCGCGGCGTACGAGGGCTGCGCGAATTGCCGTGCCGCCGGCCCAACGGAACGGCTCTGGCGGCATCAGCTTGCGGTCGGGCTCGACAATCGCGAGTCCGGTGATCGCGTCGCGTCGGTCGAGCGCTAGTCGCGCGAGGATCTCGCCGCCGAGGTACGTCGGGCCGACGCCGTTGCCCGTGAAGCCGAAGCCGTGGTGGATCTTCCCCTTCGATCCGAAGATCGGCAGGTGCGTGGGGGAGACGTCGATCGGGCCGCCCCAGGC
>JAYTJO010000490.1:0-2704 GCA_043730975.1 Thermoleophilia bacterium
CTGGCGACGTGGCTACACTTCTCAGCCACGCAGGGGTTCCCGAGTGGCCAAAGGGGGCGGGCTGTAAACCCGCTGGCTCAGCCTTCAGAGGTTCGAATCCTCTCCCCTGCATGAGGAAGCTGCGATGCCCGAAACAACCGGGCGTCCGCGTTGCAGAACGCCTTCCGGCGGTAGGCCCATGCATACTCGGAGCGTGCGCCACGTCGACGTCCTCGTCGTCGGTGCCGGGCCTGCGGGATCGGCGACCGCGATCCATCTCGCCCGGAGTGGGGCGACGGTTCTCCTCGCCGATCGCGCGCGGTTCCCTCGCGATAAGCCCTGCGGTGGCGGTGTCACCGGTCGTGCGCTCCGGCAGGTGCCATGCGACATCACGCCCGTCGTTGAACGCGTCGTCCACAACTTCGAGCTCCGCCTGCACCACCGCCGGAGCTTCCGGCGCACGAGCGCGGAACCGCTGATCGTGATGACGCAGCGCCGTCGGCTCGACGCGTATCTCGCAGGGCAGGCTGCCGACGCCGGTGCCACGTTTCGGCACTGTACTCGAGTCGAGCACGTCGAGATCGGCCCGGGTGGCGTCTCGGCCACCATCGGAGGCGAGAACATCACGGCCGACATCCTCGTCGGCGCGGACGGCGCCAACGGCATCGTCGCGAAGGCGGTCGGACTCGACGCCGGAATCGAGCGTGGCATAGCACTCGAGGGGAACGTCCCCTGGTCGCTCCTCGACGAGCAGCGTTTCGCTTCGACTGCCGTGATCGAGATCGGTGCGCCGTCAGGCGGCTACGGCTGGCTCTTTCCCAAGAGCGACCACGCGAATCTCGGCGTCGGAGGCTGGGCCACGGAAGGCCCCAATCTCCGGGAGCATCTCGCGCGGTTGGCGCGTGCCTACTCGGTCGATCCCGATGGGATCACCGATCTCCGTGGCCACCGGCTTCCGATGCGCCGGGTCGGCGCCTCGACCCCTGCGAGCAACCGCGTCGTCCTCGTCGGCGACGCCGCCGGTCTCGTCGATCCGCTCTCGGGAGACGGGATGTACGAGGCGTTCGTCTCCGCCCGACTCGCCGCCGATGCGATCGTCGCCGGCGAGCCCGAGAGCTACCCCGCTGCGCTCGCCCGGGCTCTCGACCATCACGCCGGCGCGTCGTGGACTGCGAAGCGGGCGCTCGACCGGCATCCCGCGGTGTGCTTCTGGGCCGCGCGCTCGCCGGGTGTGTTCGGTGTCGTCGCCGGTCTGCTCAAAGGGGATGTCGGCCACCCCGACGAGGCGACAGGCCTGGCGCGCCCGCCGCTCCGGCTGATCGCGCGCGTTGCGCGCCGAGCCTAGGAACTCCACGTAGACGCTGCTGCACGCGATCAGGCGTGAGGCTGATGCCTGGCGCCGCGGCACTCGTGTCATGACGACGACGTGTGGCACCAGGGCCAGTCTGGCGTCGGAACGGGGTCACGTGGGTAAAGGAGGGGCCCGGTAATGCCGATGTTCTCGAAGTGATCGATCTCATCGACCTTCTCACGCGCGCTGTCAAGAGCGGCGCGAGCGACGTCCACCTCAAGCTCGGCCAGCCGCCGATTCTGAGACTGGACGGCGATCTCGAGCAGATGGACGGCGCTCCCGCGCTGACGGAGGGCGATCTGGAGCAGGTGCTCGACGACGTGACGCAGATCTCGCCGAAACGCCGCGACATGTTCGACGACACGGGCGATCTCGATATCGCGTTCTCGCATCCATCGTTGCCACGGTTCCGCGTCAATGGCTTCCGCCAACGAGGCGCAACGTCGTTTGCCTTTCGGATCATCCCGAACGAGATCCCGAACTTCGCGAAGCTCGGCCTGCCGCCCGGTGTGACGCGGCTTGCCGAGGAGCGTCGCGGCCTCGTGCTCGTCACGGGCGCGACCGGCTCCGGCAAGACGACGTCGCTCGCGTCGATGCTCGACCACATCAACCGGACGCGTCGTCAGCACATCGTCACGATCGAGGATCCGATCGAGATCCTCCACCCCGACCGTGGCTGCATCGTCAACCAGCGCGAGGTCGGTCTCGATACCGCGAGCTTCGAGCAGGCCCTTCGCCGCGTGCTCCGTCAGGACCCCGACGTGATCCTGATCGGCGAGCTTCGCGATGCAGAGACGGCACACACGGCGCTCCAGGCGGCTGAATCGGGCCACCTCGTCTTCTCGACGCTGCACACGATCGACGCCGCGGAGACGATCGGCCGCATGATCGAGTTCTTCCCGCCCGGCAAGCAGCAGCAGATTCGGTCGATCCTTGCGGGCACGCTGCGTGGCGTCGTCAGCCAGCGGCTCCTGCCCCGCGCCGGGGGAGGACGCGTTCCGTCGGTCGAGGTGATGGTGACGAACGCGCGGATCCAGGATCTGATTCGGGAGGATCGTCCTGACGAGATCACCGACGCGATCGCCGCCGGTGAGTTCTTCGAGATGCAGACGTTCGCGCAGTCGCTGATCGCGCTCGTGCTTTCGGGTGAGGTGGATCGGGATGTTGCGGCGAACTCAGCGACGAACCGCCACGACTTCCTCGTCGCCCTCGAGCAGGCGGAGAAGCACCAGGCTGCGCTCGCCCGTGAGGGGGCTGCGCAGGATGCCACGACGGACGATGCCCTCATTGCGCCGCTCGACCGTGCGCCCGCGAACGGTGCCGCTGAGTCACAGCCGGGATTGCAGCCCCTCGGTGTCACGCTCCGCTAGCGGG
>JAYTJO010000491.1:0-7030 GCA_043730975.1 Thermoleophilia bacterium
CCGGTTCTCGAGGCCATGGCGTGTGGCGTCCCGGTCGTCACCGTGCCCGATCCGGCGCTCATCGAGGTCGTCGGCGGCGCGGCCGTCGTGGTTGAGGAAGGGCGTCTCGCGGACGGCATTCGCGAGGCTCTCTCCGAGCGCGAGCGGCTGGTCGTCGCCGGGCTCGAACGCGCTGCCCTCTACTCATGGCGGGCCGCGGCGGAGCAAACGGTCGCCGTCTATCGGGAAGCCCTACGGCGATGAGCGTCTCGGCCGTCGTCGTCTCGCATGCGCACGCCGATGTGCTCGATCGGTCCCTGCCATTCCTTGCCGCCCAGGTCGACGAGCTCGTCGTGGTCGCCAACCTGCCTGGTTCGTTCAACGAGCTGCCGGCCGATGCGACGGTGATCGAGAACCCTCGACCGCAGTGCCTCGCTGCGAACGTGAACGCGGGGATCGCGGCGACGAGCGGGGCGTACGTCCTCTCCGCCAACCCTGATGTCGTCGTGGAGCCGGGCTGTGTGGCGGCGCTCGCTTCATTCATGGACGAGCATCCGCGCTGCGGGATCGCCGGCCCGGAGATGCTCTGGCCGGACGGCAGGTGGCAGCCCTCGCGACGCCTGTTTCCCACGGTGTCGGGGACAATCGTTCGACGCACGCCTCTACGGCGGCTCTATCCGCCGTACGAGCGGCAACGCGCGCACTACCAGCTCGACGAGCGGCCCTCCGCGCCCGTCGAGGCGGACTGGCTCCTCGGCGCCTTTCTGCTGCAGCGGCGGACGATGCTGGACGAGATCGGTGGCTGGGATGCCGGCTATCGCCACTACGTCGAGGACATCGATCTCTGTTATCGGGCGATGCGGGCAGGATGGGAGCGGTGGCTCGTCCCTGCGGCGAGGGTTGATCACGCGTACGCGGCGGTGATCGACCGCACGTTCCTCTCTCGACATACGCTCTGGCATCTGCGCGGAATGGCCCGCTACGTGCGAAAGCACCCGGAGGCACTCGCTCCTACGCGCAGGGCTGACCGTCAGGGCGAGGCGTGAGTCGCACCGGCCCTTCCCGTAGGTCGAGCCTGACGGGCCGGGCGGCCTCCCACAGGGTCAGCGAGGCTCCCTTCGAGAGATCGGAACCGATGCTCGCGAGGTCGAGACGGGCGATCGGTCGTCCACGCACGGGGATGCGGGAGTCGACCACCACGTAGCGCGCGTCGAGAGGATTCCCTCTGTCGAGGAGCGTCAGCCTCGGGCCGAGCTCGAGCTTCCGGGCGCCGAGGTAATCGCGGCCGACCGGCTTGTAGAGGTACACCGTCTGGTGCACGCGTGTGTTGAGGAACTCCGAGAGGACGACGAAGAACTGCTCGTCGTTCTTTGCGGCGGCCGCGCACCGGTCGCTCGTGCTCCCTGTGTCCACATGGACGATCGTCGCCTCGGCTCCGCCCGGGAGGGCGGCGTCGATCCATGTGAGCGGCCGTGAGCCGCCCGCCGCAATGGGGCTGTTCCAGCTCGTCTGGTCGACGCTTGCGATCGTTGCGAGTACGACGACCGTCAGGACAGCCGGCCCGATCACCGAGCGAGCGAGCAGAACGATGACCGAGCCGACGACGACGACGACGATTGCCGCCGGAGCCCCGAGCGGGTCGCCGAGGGCCTTGAGCGGGGCCTGCGCTGTCCAGCCGCCGAGCGGCGGGCTCGGTAACCACGCAACAAGGCCCAGGACGGCGACTGCCGTGATCGCGGTGAGCCGCCATCGGCGTACGGCAGCGTTTCCGAGCCAGAATGCGAAGCAGGTGAACACGAGAGGTGCCACGTAGAAGACGCTCCGCTCCTGGATGTAGCCGAGCCCGAACTGTGTCGCCCCTAACAGCGCAACCGCGGCGATCATCGCACCCGCCAAGGTCACCGTTGCTGCGCCGACCGCCCGCTCCCCCGCGCTTGCTTCCCGTCGGAGGAGCCCCACGAGAGCGGCCGGCAGCGTCACGGCCGCAGCGATACCACTGCTCACGGCGACAGCACCCGTGTTCCAGGCGCCCCAGCGCGCGAGCGCGATCGGCGAGACGCGGCCATCGAATAGCGCGGAGTAGGCGCTGAGGGAGCCCACGAGAAGCACGAGCGCGCCGGCGGCAAGGAGGGCGAGCAGCAGCCCGAGCAAGAGGCGCTGCTCGCGCAACGTGCCTCTGAGCGCTCGCCGTGAGAGGCCAATCACGATGACTGCGACGATCGCCGCCGCAGGGATCACAGCCGACTGCGTGCGAAGCGAAGCGAGTGCGACGATGAGCCCGACGACGATAAGCTGGCGCGTGGCCGTGGGGCGCTCGAGAGCGAGCACGAGCGCGAGTGCGAACACCGTGAAGAGGAGGTAGAACGCTGATTCGGTCATCACCAAGGCCGTGAAGCCGCCCCAGGGGTTCATGACGCAGAGGATGGAGACAAGCGTCGCTAGCCCGTGTGGCAGGACGCGGCGGGCGAGGAAGTAGGCCGGGACGGCGGTCAACGAGAACAGGACGGCGTTGAGCGTCTGCACGGCGACGTGGGCATCGACGCCGTTTCGCGTCAGGCCGTAGGCAGGGCTGATGAGAAGCGGATAGAGCAGGCTGTGGCCGGTGTCGGGGTCTCCTCGTAAGAGGAAGGAGCCCTGCTGGGCGAGGCTCTTACCGAGGCCCGAGTAGATGAGCTCGTCGCCGAGGACACGTGGGATCGTCGTCTCGGCCGCTAGCACCGTCCAGAGGGAGGCCGAGAGCGCGACGATCACGGGGAGGGTGACCGCCGGTCCGACTCTGAATCGCTTGGCCGATCGGGTCATGGCTCCGGTGCGTTCCGAAGCTGTTGCCCCGAGCCCGAGGTAGGCCCTCACGACAAGCGCGCAGGCGACAAGAATCGCGAGCACTCCCAGGGCAAGCGACCGCTCGGCCGTGAGCTGCTCGAGACGGGCCCGGACGGGGTACACGGCTCCGTCCCGATGCAGCACGGCGAGCACCACGAGGATCGCTCCGAGGATCGTCGCGACTGTCGCCGTGATCACGGACGAGCGGGACGCTGCGTTTGGTCGGCTCATCGAAGGACGCCCAGGACTCCGGGTCAGCCCGCTGTCGTCGTTGGCCGGAAGCCGAATCCGACCTGTGCCCCGAAGTAGCGCCGCTCCGGGTTGGACGGGTCGAGGGCATTCGGCTGGAACGGTGGCGTCACCGTGACCCTGACGTGGAACGGTGGCGGCGGCGTGGGGATCGAGAACGTTCGGTCGGCGCAGCCGGCGACGATCCAGCCCCGGCGCTCGGTGACATCGTCTATGACCCCGTTCTTCTGCTCGCCGAGCGCGAGTGTGCCCACGTCGATCACGACCCGTCCGGGCACGTCGGCCTTCGGGTCACTCGGGCACCAGCCCGTGCGAGCGATTCGCACGTCAACCGTGCCTGCCCGCTCGCCCGGAGTCGAGAAACGTGAGTAGTCGGCGGAGACCGAGGCCGCGGGCCGCGAGCTCCCGACCCACCCGTCGTTGAACACGCCCCTGAGCGACTGCTCCAGACGGAGCGGGCCATCGTGCTCGACGAGCGTCAATGCGCCCATCGTCTGACGCTCCTTCCCGACGAGATCGATGCCGAAGTCCGAGATGGCGAAGCGGTGGCCCGAATCGTCGGCGAGCGTCCCGTCCGGTGCAGTGAGGTCCGGTGTCAGGGTTGGGCCGGGACCTGGCGCCGTGCCATCGGTGCTCCACACCTGCTTCACCGATCTGTTCCAGAACTCCAGCGACCAGATCGAGTTCGGATCGGCGATCTTCTGGCCGATGTAGACCGCTGGAGCCCCGCCTGTCTGCCGATCGACCCAGTCGAGCGGCTTCGGCAACCCGCCGACGAACGTCGAGGAGATGTCGTTCGAGGCCCGGGAGGCAATGATCTCCGTCCTCAGCGACCAACCCACCGAGAGCACGAGCGCGGCCGCACCGAGAGCGATCCCGGCGCGAGCGCCGATGCGGGGCGCGAGCAGCGCGAGGACGGAGAGAGCGAGCACGACGATGAGGAACGTCTGGAGACCCTCCTGCACCCAGCCGTAGTCCGAGTGAAGCCGGGACAGAGCTGCGAGGCTCGGAGCGTCCCCGTAGAGCGGGGTGACGAACGGGAAGATCGTCCCCAGCAGGATGGCGGCCGTCACGGCCGTCGCAGCGGCCAGGGCACCGAGGCGAACCGCCCGCAGCCGAATTGCGACGGCAGCCGCGACGAACAGGAGTGGTGCGAGATAGAGGAGGTTGCGTTCGAGGATCCGCGGCTCGAACACTTTTGCTCCGAACACTCCCTTTGCGCCGGTATAGAGCAGGAAGGTCGCGAGGGAGGTCAGGAGCACTGCGTGGAATGCCGTCGCTGCTCGCGTCCTCGGCAGGCTCCGTGGATCGAAGGCGAGCGCGAAGCCGGCGAGGAGCGGGAGAATACCGAGGCCGACCGCAAGAGCAGCGCCACCGTCGGCTGCCTGGTCGAGCATTCCGAGCGGGTCGGCCCGGGCCGTGCGCCACTCCGTCGACCGCGACGCGTAGACCTCGCTGAGAGCGACGACCGCGAGCACGAGGAGCGTGATCAGCCCGACGATGCGGGTCGTGCCGAGGCGGGTCACGGCGGCCCTCGCACGTTCACTGCGGAGGGCGACGATCCCGGTCGCGAGGACGCCGACGAGAGGCAGAAGGATGAGCTGATCCCTGACGAGTGGGCCGACCGCCGCGACCGCGATCGCGGCCGCGATCCATCCGCGACTGCGGGTAGCGAGTGCGCGCGCGATCGCCAGGAATGCGAGGGTCGCGTAGGGATACGCAACCGGCTCCTGGATCAGAATCGGCGCGAAGACGAACGCCGGCGTTGCGCCTGCGCCGGCCGCGGCGAGCAGGGACCACCGTCGATCGAGCAACGTTCGCGCGAGCGCGTACGTCGGGAAGACGACGGCTGCCATCACGAGGCTCTGCGCGTCCTTGATGGCCGCGTACGCGGAGCCGATGTCATCGATCCACCAGAACGGCGCCGTGAGCCAGGGGTAGAGACCGGCGCCCCAGTACTCGACGCCGCGGCGCGCAGGTGTGCCGGTCTCGGAGATCGCGCGGGCGATCTCGGTGTACTCGATCTCGTCGGAGAAGAGCCACGGTGTCCCGTGCCGTGACGCCTGCCAGATGTACAGCATCGACAGGCCGAGCCAGATCCCGACGATCGGCAGGGCATCGAGTGCCCGGTCGAGCGCGTTCCGCTGTCCGCGCGGGTTCGCCGTCAAGGCGCTGTCGCCATTTCGCGGCGTCGATGCCGTGCCTGCAATGCACGGAGGGCAGCTCGCTCTGCGAACCTGCCGCAGACGAGGAGCACCGTCGCGAACGCCGCGTCGACGACGAACACCTTGACCGGGAAGTCGAGAAACGAGACTGTAATTCCGATGATCCCCGCGGCCACGATGTCCGAGACGCAAACGGCTGCCGTGATCCGTAGGAGCGGCGAGAGTCGTCCCTTCTGTCGATCTCGCCGGTAGAGCCCGAAGCCCGCGAGGGCGGCGTAGCGGACGGCAAGGAGGATCGGTAGCGCCCACACAAAAACGTGGCGTTGCCAGGGCGTGCCGTCTCCCTGCACCACGATGACGTACGCGGCGTAGAACGCGGCGCCGGTCAGGACTCCATCGACGATAGTGTCGATGAGGAGCCGTACGCGGTGTGAGAGCCCACTCTCATCCGGTGTTGCAGCCGCACCGGAAAGAAACGCTGCGAACTGCAACAGCAGGGCGAAGCTCAGCAGGATCCCGATCGTCGTGATCCGACCGCTATCGAGAACTGCATACGCGAGGCTCGTGAGTCCGAGGGTGGCAGAGATGACAACGAGGAAGAGCACCGCGCGTCGCTCCGAGAGGCCGTGATAGACGAGTCGATGCGAGGTGTGGTCGCGGCCACCCTGCGTCACGGAGCGGCCGGAGCGGAGGCGGAGCGTGGTCACGAGCGTCGTGTCGAGAATGGGCACGGCGAGGATCAGCAGGGGGAGCGCGAGCGTCGCAATCGTCGTTCCTGCCTCCTTGTACGACGCCATCAACCCGAGGCTCGCGAGAACGAGCCCGATCAGCTGGCTGCCCGAGTCCCCCATGAACACACGGGCCGGGCCGTCGAGTCGGAGGTTGTAGGGGAGGAACCCGACGAGCGCGAGCGCGAGGCTCGTCGCCACGAGGAAGATGTCGCGGTTCGGAGCGACGAACGCGGCCGACAGGGCGAAGCACGAAGCAGCGACGATGCCAAGGCTTCCGGCTAGCCCGTCCATGTTGTCGAGGAGGTTGAACGCGTTCGTCAGCCCGACGAGCCACACGATCCCGAGCACCCAGCCGAGAGTCGCGTTCGAGACGAACTCGACCGAGATCGAGCTCTGCAGCACGATGATCGCTGCCGCGACCTGGGCTCCCAGCTTGGCTGCGGGGTGGAGCTGGACGATGTCGTCGAGGAGGCCGAACGCGAATACGATCGCGCCGCCGGCGACCACGGCGAAGAGCTCGCCGGGAATCCCGACGGGGCCGAGCGCCTTTGCCCCCGCGACGGCGGCAACGAAGCCGACGAAGATGCCGATGCCCCCGAATGCGGGAGTCGGGCTCGTATGCCAGCGATCGGGGCGTGGATCGGCTCCGAACCGGGCCAGGGCGCGCGGCCAGTGCAGCAGTCCGGCGATGGTGAGAAACGCGATCGGTGCCGCCGCGATCGCGATGAGGAGGTTCACAGCAGGAGAGGTGAGGACGATGGTCTCATCGACGGGAAGACTAGAGGCTTGATGTGTATTAGGAGTGCGGCTGGGGTGGTTCTGCACCAAGGAGCGTGTTCGACGAGGACGGCGTCAAGGCTGGTTGCCTTGATGTCGTCCTCGGCGGACGCGATCCGCAGCGTGCAGGGCCGCAGCCAGACGTGCTTCTAATGCGCATCGAGCCTCTAGATGCCTGGGTGGGCGGACACGGCGCTGCCAACATCCCCCGTACAATCCTGCGGTGGCCGTGTACTCCGATCTGATCCGCTACCGCGAGCTCTTTGCGAGCCTGTTCCAGCGGGATCTCCGGGCGAAGTACAAGGG
>JAYTJO010000492.1:0-1817 GCA_043730975.1 Thermoleophilia bacterium
AGCTTCGGCCGAGGGCTTCGGTCGAGAATCTCCTCGACGAGCGAGCCGGCTGCGCGAAGATCGGCGATCGTCTCGAGGAGGGGTACGCCCTGCAGTGCCGCGCCTGCCTCGAGGGCAAGGGCTTCGGCGTCGAGAACGTCGTCGGCCGTTCGCGTCATCGAAACGATCAGCCGGTCGACGGCCGCCGCGCCGTGCCGTGTCTGCGCCTGGCCGGCAGCGGACAACGTGCTGCGGAGACGATCGTCGGGTACGTGGATCGCGGAGGCGTGGACGCGCAGGTCGAGCTTTGCGAGATGAAGGCCAAACGTGCGGGCGCGGGCGCGGAGGTCGGCGAGGCGGCCATCCGCCACCCGGTCGCCCCTGTGGGCGCGGAGCAGTGCGTCGAGGTCGTCCAGATCGGCCACGAGCTCGGCGCCATCCGAATAGCCGTCGGCGCCGAGCCGCTCCCAGATCTCAACGAGAATCGATCGAAAGGGCTCATCGCTATCGCCTCGCTCGGCGACCGGGCCGATCACCGTCGTCGACATCCCCCACGCTGCGCCGAGGGCTCGTAGCTCCTCGCGGTAGAGGTCGCGGGCAAGCACGCGTGCACGCTCGAGCGCGTCCTCGATCGTCGCCGGACCGACGTTAGGGTTGCCATCGAGGTCTCCGCCGATCCAGCTTCCGAAGCGGAGTGCCCCACCCGCACCGTCCAGCCGTTCGCCGAGGGCACGCTCGAGGTCGGGAATCGCGTTCCAGAAGCTCTGCTCGAAGAACCAGAGACCCTGGCGGATCTCATCCACGACCCGCGGGCGCTTGGAGCGGATCTCGTCGGTCTGCCAGAGCAGCGTGATCTCCTCGGCGAGAGCGTCCTCAACACGCTGTCGCTCCGAAGCGGGCGTGCCGTCGTCATCCAGGCGCGCAAGGTGCGCGGCTACGCGACGGTGTGCCTCGAGAACCGTACGCCGAGTGGCCTCGGTCGGATGGGCCGTGAGCACGAGCTCGACCCGCAGGCGTGTGCCTGCCTCCTGAAGCACACTGTCCTCGACGCCGCCGTCGTCGAGTCGGGCAAACGCCTCGGCAAGCGACTCCCGGGGAATGCGCCCCTCGGCCTCGTACTCGCGGCGGCGCCGAATGCGGTGGTGCTGCTCGGCGATGTTGACGAGCTGGAAGAAGAGTGCAAACGCCCGCAGCACGGCCGCCTGGCGCTCGTGATCGAGTCCTGCCACCGCTTCCCCGAGCTGGTCGCGCGAGCCGCCGGCGCGGGCTCCACGGGCGAGAGCGCGGATGCGTTCCTCGTCGTCGAGCATCTCCTGTCCTTCCTGCTCGACGAGGACGCGTCCGAGCAGATCGCCGAGAAGGCGCACGTTGGCGCGAAGGGCAGCGTCGGCGGACATGCTCTCACCCTAGAGAAACGCGAAACCCGCCTCGCAGGGCGGGTTTCGGATGGAGCCAGGCGGGCTCGAACCGCCGGCCTCCTGCGTGCCACGCAGGCGCTCTCCCAGCTGAGCTATGGCCCCAGGCTCGCTGATTGTAGATGCTCGAACGCAAATTCGTCAGCCCAGTTGATCCCTGATTGCTGGTTGTTGCGAGTCGGTCCGAGCCGAAGCTGTATCGTCACGCGCCCGTCGAGCCAGTCGATCGGGAAGTAGTAGCAACGGTCGAGATCGCTGCAGTACGCGGCGAGCGCATCGATCTCGCTCGGTGAGTAGCTTCGCTTTATCTGCCCGTCACGCGGGCGGCGGCACGAGTAGCAGCGGATTTGTACCACGCTATCCAGGAGCGTGGCCCACTTGCACTGCACACGAACGAGGCCAGGATCAAGGTCGAAGATGAGG
>JAYTJO010000493.1:0-4766 GCA_043730975.1 Thermoleophilia bacterium
GCCGAGATCGGCTTCCCCGTCCTGCTCAAGGCCACTGCCGGCGGGGGTGGAAAAGGGATGCGCGTCGTCGACGGGCCAGACGAGCTCGACGCGGCGTACGGGGCCGCGAGCGCCGAGGCCGAAGCGGCGTTCGGCGACGGGTCGATGTATCTCGAGAAGGCGCTTGTCCCGGCACGGCACGTCGAGATCCAGGTGCTCTGTGACGGCCAGGGAGGCGTGCTGACGCTCGGCGAGCGTGAGTGCTCGATCCAGCGCCGACACCAGAAGTTGATCGAGGAGTCACCCTCTACCGCGCTGACGCCGGAGACGCGGGAGGCGATGGAGGCGTCCGTCGAACGTGCGTGTCGCCTGCTCGGATATGTCAACGCCGGAACCTTCGAGTTCCTTCTCGGGCCTGACGGTGCGCCGTCCTTCATCGAGGTGAACTGCCGTCTCCAGGTCGAGCATCCCGTCACCGAGATGGCGACGGGAATCGACATCGTGCGCGAGCAGCTTCGGATCGCGGCAGGTGAGCGGCTTTCCGTGAGCGGACGTGCTCCGCGCTCAGGGCACGCGATCGAGATCCGGATCAACGCCGAGGATCCACGACGCGACTTTGCTCCGGCTCCCGGCCTGATCACCAGATTCCGTCCGCCCCTTGGCCCCGGTGTGCGGGTGGACACCGCAGTCGTCGAGGGCGCCTCCATTCCGCCGTACTACGACTCGATGATCGCCAAGGTAATCGTGCACGACGACACGCGTGACGCTGCGATCGCACGTGCGATCCGCGCGCTCGAGGAGCTCGAGATCGAGGGGATTCCGACGACCTGTGGACTTGCGATCGACATCCTCCGTTCGCGGGAGTTCCGGGGAGGCGACTACTCGACCAGCTACCTTGCCGAGATGGAAGGCCGCCTCCCGTCGATGGTTCCAGCATGACCGTCGCGAAGGTCGGGAGGCGTCAGTCCCGGCGAACCGCCCTCTTTCTCCTCTATCAGTGGGATCTCACCGGCCAGCCGCTCGCCTCGCTCTATGACGGGACGCCGGACGACTTCGCGCTCGGGCTGGCCGAGGAAATTGCCGAGCGCGCCCCACAGCTCGACGAGCGGATCACGGCGGCGTCAGACGCGTGGGCGGCCGATCGGCTCGGTACGCTCGAACGGAATATTCTGCGTATCGGGGTCTATGAACTGGAGGAGGGCACGGTGCCTGCCGAAGTGGCGATCAACGAAGCCGTCGTACTCGCAAAGCGCTACGCCACGGAGGACGCGGCCCGGCTCGTGAACGGGATCCTTGGTCGGATCCATCGCGAAGTGACGTCGTGAGCGCCAACGAGAGTCTCGGGCGGGCGCAGGAACTCGCGGAGCGGCTGCGCGCCAGACTGGACAGCCTCGAGCGCCTCGCGGAGGCGGGTGACGTCGACGCCGCCGTCGATGATCTCGCAGAGATCGCCGAGCTGGCGAAGCAGATCGAGGCAGAGGTGCAGCGGGCCCGCGCGAGCGCCGATGCAGGAGCCTGACGCACTTCTCGCCCTGACCGAGCGGTACCTCGAGCGCCTCGAGCTGACGGCCGAGCTGGGCGCGCAGCAGGAGTCGATGCGCTACGCCCTCGAGGGAGGCAAGCGCATCAGGGCCGTCATCTGCCTCGCCACCGCGGAGGCCGCGGGCGCCGAGCCCGAGCGGGCCCTGCCCGCCGCAGCTGCGCTCGAGCTCATCCACGCCTTCTCGCTCGTGCACGACGATCTTCCGGCGCTCGACGACGATGACGAACGTCGTGGTCGGCCAAGCGCGCATGTCGCGTTCGGCGAGGGAATTGCACTGCTCGCCGGTGATGCACTACTTGCCGAGGCATTCCGGCTCGTTCTGACGTACCCGACGACCGAGCCGGCACGCGAGCTCGCTGCAGCCACGCTGGGAATGATCGGAGGCCAGTACCTCGATATCACCGGTGGAGACGCCGATCTCGCCGAGCTGCACCGGCTGAAGACAGGACGGCTGTTTGCCGCATCCGTCGGTCTTGCCCTCTGGGCCGCTGAGGTGCCGGCGACGGCGCAGGCGCCGTGGCGCGCGTTCGGTGAGGAGCTCGGGATGTTGTTCCAGGTCGTGGACGACGTCCTCGACGGCGACGGATATGCCGCTCGACTCGGGGTCGACGCGGCCCGCGGGCTCGCCCGCGATGCAGCCGAGCGGGCACAGGTCGCCCTCGAGAAGATCCAGGCCGACACGTCGGTGCTTCGCGCGATCGTCGACGCGCTTGCCGTCCGTACCGCGTAGCGCCTACGGCATGAGCGCATCGCGTTTGAAGCGCTCCTCATCGATCGGCGCTTCGGCATCGGCGGAACGCCGTAGTCGCAGGCTGTGTGCTTCGAGCGCGACGATCTCGTTGATCTCGTCGAGTAGAGGATCGCTCACGTCAGGTCGGCTGCAAGCAAGTCCATGAGTAGCCCGTCCTCCCAGGCCCCGTCACCGACGCGCTGATAGTTGCGCAGAACGCCAACCGGTCGAAAACCGACCTTCTCGTAGCAGCGGATCGCGCGATCGTTGTCAGCGGCGGGATCGATCACGATCCGATGGTGGCCCTTCTGGCGAATGAGGTAGTGCGCGAGAGCGCGAACCGTTTCGGTTCCGAATCCCTGATCCTGCCAGGCTGTCGCCAGTCCAAGATCGATGCTCGCATGTCGATACTCGGGGTTGCCCTCCTCGGAGTACTGAGCAATCCCGATTACTTCGTTGGCTACGGCAACGGCGAAGCTGATGGCGCCCGAAGTCCCCGAGACTTTCGCACCCAGGTTCGCCTCGTCCAGATCCGGCCACCAACGCATGAACCCTGGCTCACGGCCGATCTCGAGGAGCCTTGGGACGTCGGGCTCCATCAGCGTCCGCAGCACGACCCGCTCGCCTCTCAGCTCCATCCTGCAGGTGTAGCACGCTTTGCCTCTACGCTCCGTCTGTGAAGAAGCGGCTCGATGTTCTTCTCGTAGAGCGTGGCCTTGCGGAGACCCGCAGCCAGGCGCAGGCGCTCGTCATGGCAGGGCTCGTGTCGGGCTACGACAAGCCGGGGACACAGCTCGACGAGTCGGTCGCCCTCGAGGTCGAGCGGCGCGCGCGGTTTGTCTCGCGCGGCGGTGAGAAGCTCGCGCATGCGCTCGAGTTGCTCTCCCTCGATCCGGCCGGCAAGGACTGCCTTGATGTCGGCGCGTCGACGGGGGGGTTCACGGATTGCCTGCTCCAGAACGGTGCCGCTCGCGTGATCGCCCTCGACGTCGGCTATGGGCAGCTTCATCCTCGGCTGCGAGCGGACGACCGCGTCACGGTGCTCGAGCGGGTGAACGCCCGCAACGTGACGAGCCTCCCGTTCGCGCCGGAGGTGATCGTCTGTGACGTCTCGTTTATCTCGGTCAAGACCGCGCTGCCGCCGTTGCTCCGGCTCTCCGCTCCCGGCTGGCAGGCACTCGTGCTCGTGAAGCCGCAGTTCGAGGCCGGCCGCGCCGATACGCCAAAGGGGGTGGTGCGGGACTCCGCGGTGCGACGGCGGGTCCTGCACGACGTCTGTGGGGCGACGGCTTCCTGGGGCTCGCGGGTGCTCGGCGTCGTAGACTCCGGTCTCCCCGGCCCCAAGGGCAACCGGGAGTTCCTCGTCCACCTGATCGACAGTCCGGAGCCGACCGACGCTGATGACCTCGAACGCTGGATCGACGATGCCATCGGGTAGCCGAGTGAACCGCGCGGCCGTCGTCCTCCACGGCCGCCCCGAAGCGCTCGGTTCCGGCCTTGCGCAGCTCGAGGCAGTGGCGGAGCGGGAAGGGGTGGAGCTCGTGGTCGCGGGCGAAAGTGCGATTGCCGCCGGCGAGGTCGAGCTGGCGATCGTCCTCGGAGGCGATGGAACGATGCTCCGGGCCCTGCATCGGTTCCTCGGCACGGGAATCCCCGTGATCGGTGTCAACTTCGGCCGGGTCGGGTTTCTCAGTGCCATCCCGAGAGAAGACCTCGAGGCCGGTGTGACTCGCGTCTTCGGGGGCGAGCTCCAGGTCGTCGAGCTCGCGACGCTGGAGGTGGAGGCAGGTGGAAGCCACTTCGTGGCGGTCAACGATGCCGTCGTCACGAGTGGGGAGCTCGGGCGGATGGTCGAGATCGATTGGTCGGTCGGTGGAGAGGACTTCGGCCGCGTTCCGTGCGACGGGCTGATCTGCTCCACTCCATCGGGCTCGACGGCCTACAACCTCTCGAACGGCGGGCCGGTGTTGATGTGGGGCCTGGACGCGATGGCTCTTACGTTCGTGGCTCCGCATGACCTGCGAGCGCGCCCCTTCGTCGTCCCACGAGGTCTCGACCTGCTTGTCAGGAACCGAACTGCGGCGGTCGACTGTGCCGTGCTCGTCGACGGCCACCGGGTTGCTGACTGTGAGTCCGGCGGCCAGGTCTCGATTCGCCTTGGTGCGGCGCGATCGCTGCTCGGCACGCTTCCCGACGCGACATTCGTTCGCCGTTACCGCCAGAGTTTCGGGAGCTCATAGGGCCTGTTCGGGGCAGGCACGTGTGCCGCGCGCAGTTCCGGTCTACCATCCCCAGGATGCTGCGACGCCTCCGGATCGAGAACCTCGTCCTCATCCGCGAGGCCGAGCTCGAGCTGGGAGAAGGCCTCAACGTGCTCAGCGGCGAGACCGGAGCCGGCAAGACGATCTTTGCCCAGGCGATCGGTTTGCTCCTGGGCGTCAAGGGTGATGCGGGTGCCGTCGGGCCTGCCGCGAAGGAGGCATACGTCGAGGCCGAGTTCGACGTCGCGGCTGA
>JAYTJO010000494.1:0-2262 GCA_043730975.1 Thermoleophilia bacterium
GTCCTGCTCTATCTGGCGCTCTGGGCCTACAGCGACTCCCGCAGCATCTGGGTCGTGGCCATCCTCGGCCTGTTCGGAATCTCGGCCGTCCTCCACGCGCTCGGCCTCAACGATCGTGTCGTGATCGGGATCGCTCTCGTCGCAGGAGGACTGACGCTGATCTGGCGTCGCGGCGGAACGTTCTCGAGGAACGCGCCACTCTCCGCGCTCGGCGTCACGCTCGCGGCCGCCGGAGCCGTGCTCGTGCTCTCCCGCGGCGGCGTCGACCAGTCGGTGCTGGCTCCCGGCGCTGTGGCGGGCTCGCTGCTCCTCATCGCTGGCCCGTGGCTCTGGCGCCTCGCAGTCGATCGCGACGCAGAGCGCACAGCTCGAATCCGCGGCGAGGAGCGAGACGAGGTGGCGGCGCGCGTCCACGATTCGGTCCTGCAGACGCTCGCCCTGATCCAGCGCCACGCCTCGGAGCCGCGCAAGGTTGCCGCCTACGCGCGGCGGCAGGAGCGCGAGCTTCGCGGCTGGCTCTACGGCGACCGCGCGACCGACGGTTCCGACACGCTGTCCAGCCTCCTGGCCACAGCTGCAGCCGATATCGAGGAGCTCTACGACGTCCGCGTCGAGCTTGCGAGCTCCGGCGACTGTTCTGCCAACGAGAGCATCGCAGCTCTCGGCCTCGCCGCACGCGAGGCGATGACGAACAGCGCCAAGTACTCCGGGGCCGGGCTCGTCGATGTCTATTCCGAGGTGAGCGACGTGCGCGTCTCGGTGTTCGTGCGCGACAGGGGCGTCGGCTTCGACCCGACATCCGTCTCCGCAGACCGCCGCGGCATCTCCGACTCGATCGTGGGACGCATGCAGCGCGCAGGCGGCACGGCCACGGTCACGAGCGCGCCGGGCGAGGGCACCGAGGTCGAGCTCACTCTCTCGAGGAGCGAATTGTGAAGCGCCGCGTCGTCCTCGTCGACGATCATCACCTCTTCCGCTCGGGCGTCAGGGCAGAGCTCGGGGAGAGCGTCGAGGTCGTCGGGGAGGCCGGAACGGTTGCCGAAGCCGTGCCGTTGATCCGCGATCTCGACCCCGACGTCGTGCTACTCGACGTTCATCTCCCGGACGGTGGCGGCGACGCAATCATCAATGCCGTCGCACCCGATCGACCCGGTGTGCGCTTCCTTGCCCTGTCGGTCTCGGATGCGGCGGAGGACGTGATCGCCGTGATCCGCGCGGGCGCCCGCGGCTACGTGACAAAGACGATCTCAGGGGACGAGCTGACGAGCGCGATCGAACGAGTCGCGGAAGGAGACGCGGTGTTCTCCCCGCGCCTTGCCGGATTCGCACTCGACGCGTTTCGCGACGGTGAACGCGTCGGCGGCGACGCCGAGCTCGACGAGCTGACGCCTCGTGAGCGTGAGGTGCTCCAGCTGATCGCGCGCGGCTACATGTACAAGGAGATCGCCGCCCGGCTCAACCTGTCGGTGAAGACGGTCGAGAGCCACGTCTCGAGCGTCCTTCGCAAGCTCCAGCTCTCGAGCCGTCACGAGCTGACGCGCTGGGCGACGCAGCATCGGCTCGTGTAGTGCGCCGTGCCCTCACACTCCTCGGCCTCGTCCCGTGGGGATGGTGCGTCCTCGTTGCCGCGCTCGACCGGCGACATCGCCTCTCGCTCGACGACGTCGAGCCGCTGGCCGACGGCCCATTCCTGTCCGTGATCGTGCCCGCACGGGACGAGGAGCGTGGTGTGCAAGTCGCGATCGCCTCCCTGGCCGCGCAGGAGTACGACGCGCTCGAGGTGATCGTCGTCGACGACGAGTCGTCGGACTCGACCGCCGCCGAGGCGCGAGCAGCGGCGACCGATCGTGTACGCGTCGTCTCGGGTCGTCCTGTCCCGCCGGGCTGGATCGGCAAGTCGTGGGCGTGCCATCAGGGGTTCGAGCTCGCACGAGGGGAGTGGCTCCTGTTCACGGACGCCGATATCCGTCACGCCCCCGACACGATCGGGCGGGCACTCGCGCTCGTCGAGGCACGGCAGGTTGACGGGGTGACGCTCCTCCCCCTGCTCGAGACCGCCGGGATCGTCGAGCAGGCGATCCAACCGGCTGCCGCGGTGCTGATCCGGTCCTTCGTGGCACCGGGACCGCTCGTGCGCTCGCCTCGCACGCCGGTGGCGATTGCCGCGGGCGGCTTCATCCTCGTCTCGCGAGCCGCGTACCTGGGGGTCGGTGGCCACGAGGCGATGCGCCACGAGCTGGTCGACGACCAGATGCTCGCAGT
>JAYTJO010000495.1:0-4077 GCA_043730975.1 Thermoleophilia bacterium
GTCACTCGTGGCGGCGGCGGATGTCCGGGAGGAACGCAAGGTCGTTTCGATCGTCTTTGCCGACCTCGTCGGCTCGACGGCGCGGGCCGAATCGCTCGACCCCGAAGACGTGCGGGCTCTGCTCTCGACATACCACTCGCGCGTTCGGCAGGAGCTCGCAGCGCACGGCGGCACCGTGGAGAAGTTCATCGGCGACGCCGTCGTTGCCGTCTTCGGTGCGCCCACCTCGCACGAGGACGACCCCGAGCGGGCCGTACGGGCCGCGCTCGCCATCCAGGACGCGATCGCGGAGCTGAACGAGGCTCAGCCGGCCCTGGAGTTCGAGGTGCGGATTGGCGTCAACACCGGCGAGGCGCTCGTTGCGCTCGAGGCACGGCCCGAGGCCGGCGAGGGAATGGTGTCGGGCGACGTGATCAACACGGCTGCCCGCCTCCAGTCGGCCGCTCCGCCGGGGGGGCGTTCTCCTCGGTGAGTAGACCTACCGCTCGACGCTGCGCGGGATCGACTACGCGGACCACGAGCCGGTCGCCGCCAAGGGGAAGGCGGACCCCGTCTCCGCCTGGCTGGCAGTCGGGCGTCGCTCGAGCTACGGGATGGAGGACATTGCGGTTGGGCGAGCACCACTCGTCGGGCGTGAGCGAGAGGTTGCGCTCCTCGCCGATGCGCTGGCGCGTGTACGCAGGGACGAGCGCCCTCAGCTGATCACGCTCGTCGGTGTGCCCGGGATCGGCAAGAGCCGGCTCGTCCACGAGTTGCGGGAGATCGTCGACTCCACGCCCGACCTCATCACCTGGAGGCGCGGACGCTCCCTCTCGTACGGCGAGGGCGTGGCCTACTGGGCACCAGGCGAGATCGTGAAGGCGCAGGCCGGGATTCTCGAGTCAGACGACGCCGACGCCGCGTCGTCCAAGCTCATGAGGGTTATAGGCGATCTCTTCTCCGATCGGACCGAGAGAGCCTGGCTCGAGCGTCAGCTCGGTCCGCTCGCCGGGCTGCCGGGAGGGGAAGGACCGCCGTCGCGCGACGAGGCCTTCACCGGGTGGCGGCGCTTCCTTGAGGCGCTTGCCGAGGAGCGTCCCACCGTGCTCGTCTTCGAGGATCTCCACTGGGCCGACGACGACCTCCTCGACTTCGTCGACCAGCTCGTCGACGAGGTCGACGCGGTGCCGTTGCTGCTCGTCTGCACGGCCCGTCCCGAGCTCCTGTCGCGTCGGCCGGACTGGGGTGGAGGCAAGCTCAATGCCCTTACGCTCTCACTTGCGCCCCTGTCCGACGACGAGACGGCCAGGCTCCTGGCGTCCCTTCTCGAACGCAGCGTTCTGCCCGCCGAGACGCAGGCGAAGCTGATCGAGCGGGCGGAGGGTGTGCCTCTCTTCGCCGAGGAGTACGTCCGCATGCTCGAGAGCGGCAACGCCGGAGACGATCTTCCCGAAACGCTCCAGGGGCTCGTCGCTGCAAGGATCGACGGGCTGCCCGCCACGGCGAAGGAGCTGCTCCAGGACGCTGCCGTGCTTGGCAAGGTCTTCTGGACGGACGCACTCCGCGACCTGACGGCTCTCGACGGATCGGAGCTGGACGAGCAGCTGCGGCTGCTCGAGCGGCAGGAGTTCGTACGCCGCGAGCGGCGGTCGGCCGTCGAGGGGGCGAGGCAGTACGTCTTCCTCCACGCGATCGTGCGTGAGGCCGCGTACGGTCAGATCCCACGTGCCGCACGCTCCCTCAAACACCGGCACACGGCGGAGTGGATCGCTGCCTTGCCTCCTGATCGGGGGGATGATCGCGCCGAGACGTTGGCGCACCACCTCGAGTCGGCGATGGCCTACGGGCAGGCGGCCGGGATCGACGTCGACGATCTCAGGCCCCAGCTCATACGTGCGCTCCGGGACGCCGGCGATCGCGCTCGAGCGCTCAACATCGTCTCGCGTTCAGTCGTGTACTACAGCCGTGCGATCGAGGCTGGCCCGGAGCACCCGGACCCGGAGCTCGCCTGGCTGTACGCCGAGGCATCGATGTGGGCAGAGGGCGTCGAGGGAGGCACGCGGCCCATCGAAGAGGCGTGCGAGCTCCTGCTCGCGGCCGGGCGGAACGACCTTGCCGCTCACGCGATGACGCTTCTCGACCGCGCATTGTGGAACGCGGGCAAGCCCGATCCGACGCTCCTCGATCGTGCACTCGAGCTCGTTGCCGACACGGGGCCGACGCCGCAACGCGGTCGCGTGGTTTCCGCCGTGTCCGTGAGATGGGCAATCGCGGGCCGATCGGCCGAGGCCCTGCCGCTCGCGCGAGAAGCACTCGAGATCGCCCGTGCGCATGGCGATCGCGACGCGGAGGTCGAGGCGCTCAACAACGTTGCGGTCTCGCAGGTCAACGGCGGCGATCGCGACGGCGGCCGCGCGACCGCGATCACATGCCTCACCCTGGCGCTCGAATGCGGCGCGCGCGACCTCCCGCGGCCCTACGTCAACCTCGCCAGCTTCGAGTACGACATGGGGAATCTCGAGGCCGCCGCCCGCTACCACCGCGAGGGTCTCGCGTTCGCCGAGCGCATCGGGAGCAAGGCAAGCATCGACTGGCTGGGAGCCGAGCTCGCGATCGACCACTTCGAGCTCGGCCTCTGGGATGAAGCGCTTCGCGATGCCCGACTCCTTGCGGGTGGTCGGAGCGAACGGGGAGCATTCCATTATCTCGACCCATTCCTTAGGCTCGTCGAGGCGCAGATCGTACTCGCGCGAGACGGGCGCCTGCCCACGGGGCTGGTCGAGGAGGTACTCGAACGGACGCGGTCGATCGGCGACCCGCAGATCGTGACGTCCGCGCTCGGGCAAGCGGCCGCGCTGTGGTGGGCGGCGGGGCGCGCTGACGAGGCACTGGGTTGCCTAGCCGAGTACCGCGAGGCCATGGCAGCCCGTACGTTCCTGTACACCGTTGGGGCACACACCGTGTCCTCGGTAGTCGCGTGGTTGGAGCTGTCGCACGAGCCCCTGCCGAAAGAGCTCCTGCGGGGTCCGAGCGTCGCGTGGACTCGGGCGGCAACGCTCGTCTCGGAAGGAGTGCCGGTCGCCGCCGCAGATCTCCTCACCGCAATCGGTGCGAGGCCGATCGAGGCGGACGTTCGTTTGCATTCCGCACGGTTGCTGGCAGAGGAGGATCCGAGCGAGGCCGCCAGACAGCTGGAGCTGGCAACCGCGTTCTGGCGGTCAGTCGGTGCAACCGCGCGGCTCGCACAAGCTGACGAGGTGCTACGGCTCCTCCGCTCGAAGGCCTCCTAGCCTCCGGGTGCGACCCGGCTAGTGTGAGCCGCAGCGCCTGAACTCAACCGTCTTGCCGCCGCGGGCGCACCAGTCGGCCATGCCGCCGTCGGCGATCGGGTGCACGTCGTACCCTCGCTTCCGGAGGATGCTGGCAGCGATCACCGCGCGGGGGCCGGTGTCGCAAATCGTCACAACGGGCCGGTCGAGCGGAAGGTCGGGGCAGCATGCCCCCATCAGCCGATACGGGACATTGCGGCTGCCGGGGATGTAGCCGGTGTCGCGGTCGTCCTTCTCGCGCACGTCGATCACCGAGGCACCCGCGGCGATGAAGGCGTCGAGCTCCTCGACCGTGACAGCAGTGGTCTGCTCGTCCCCGCCGCCGAGCACGTAGCCGGCGATGTCGAAAAACGCCACCGAGTGGAGACCGCGGATCGCATGCTCTGCCTCGGCAGTAGTCTCCGCGAGCACGCAAACGGGCTCTTTCGAGTCGAGAACGAAGCCTGCCTTTGTGGAGAAGCTGTTGCCGGAGACAGGCACGTTGATTGCGCCGGGACGGTGACCGACAAGATGCGCCGTAGCGTCGCGCACGTCGAGTAGCTGTGTCTCCGCCGGCGGTGCGGCGAGCTCCTGCACCATCGCCGGGGCGCCTACGAAAGGCCCGCGGTTTGTCTCCACGATCCGCGCCAGGTTCGGTGGCTTCGGGGCGCTGACGGCCGCGGACTCGGCGATGAACGCAGTGACGTCCGTGATCTGGAGCGACGGGTTGAACCGGCGCTCGAAGCCGATCGTCGTCGACGGTTTGGAGCTCATCGACTTGCCACAGAGC
>JAYTJO010000496.1:0-2639 GCA_043730975.1 Thermoleophilia bacterium
GAGACGGAGCCAACACCCCAGGCTGCCATTGCCAGTCCCTCCTTGAACGCGAAGACGCGCGCGAGAATCTCCGTTGCCGTCACTCGCTGAAGAAGCGTCTGCCCGGATACCTCGAGCAGGCTGCGAGAGACACCGGTCACCGCCGCGACGGCGAAGGCGACGAACACCGTGATCTGGAGCCCGAGCACGATGAACGCGCCCGCCGCAATGAGAGCGGCCCCGAGCATGACGGGCACAAGGCGGCCCCGTCCAACGAGCGAGAGCGAGGCGAATGCGCCAAGCACGGCACCCACGCCGTGTGCTGCCGTCAGATACCCCGCGCCGGAGTCACCGATACCGAGCGACCCGATGGCGAGGATGACGACGAGCACGTCGAACGCACCGACCATCAGAAACGTTGCCGCGAGAACGATTACCACCTCCCGGGGCGCACTCGCCCGCGCGAGTGCGCGAGCGCCTTCGTCGAGCTGACGGAGCGGTCCTACCTCCGGTGTGTCGGCGTCGCGCGGCAGGGGTGGAACGAGGTCACGAAGTGGCCACACGAGGGCCATCGCGAGAAGAACACAGGCAGCGCCGGCGGCATACACCGCACCCGGGGTCGAGGCCGCGAGGATCAACCCGGCACATGCCGGCGCGAGAACGAGCCCGATGCTGAGAATCCAGCCGGTGACCGCATTCAGCGCCACGAGTTGCTCGGCCGTCCGCGCGATACCCGGCGACGCGACCGCGTGAGCAGGGTGCGTGACGACGAGCATCATCGCCGTGAGCGCGCCGAGGGCGTAGGTCAGGAGTGGTGGCCCTCCCGCGAGAAGTGATACGGCCGTCGCACCCATCGCCCCGCTCTGGGCCGCGTAGGCGCCGACGAGGACACGGGTCGCCCCGAATCGATCGATGGCCGGGCCGGCGAACGGTGCGAAGAGCGCCGTCGGGATCAGGATCGCCAACGAGACGACCCCGGTTGCTGTCGCGCCGCCCTCCGAGTACGCGTAGACGAGCATCGCGACCCACGGGCCGAACTCGGCCAGGCGATAGAACCCAAGGGCGCTGGCCTCCCGCCGGAGCACCGGGTTCGCCGCAAGGGCGCGAAGCGGGGAGACCTGGGCGGTGGCCACGGCGTCGAACCTATCGCCGCGAACGGGCATGGGCCTCGACGACGTCAGTCCTGACGGTCAAAGCCTGCGCTCGAGCACACGGTCGTCGGGCAGCGCCTCGAGCCCGAGAGCCGCAGGTGCCGCCGCCGCTGCTTCAGGCAGCAGCCCGACCAGCTCGCTCGGACCGACGGCGACGCCCCGCTCGGCGGCGGCCGCCCGGACACGATCGACGACGGCCGTCAATGGGGCCGCATCGACGTCGATCACGTTGATCGACACCTGGACGCGTTCGCTTGCCGGCAGAAGGAGCCCGAGCGCCTGGACGCCCTTCAGGCCACCGCTCGACTCCCGCACCGTCGCTGCGATGGCCTGTGCGTCCTCGAGGTCGCCCGTTGCGAGATCGATATTGAACGCGATCAGAAGCGGGCGGGCCCCGATCAGGACGCCGCCGTTTCGTGGGTCGAGTCGCGCCGGCCCGAACAACGGTCGGATCTCGCCCACATCGATCCGCCGCTGCAGTTCTCCCGGGCCTCCGCGCCGGAAGAACGCCGGTCGCCGCCCACCTCCACTCACGCCGTAGAGAAACACGGGAAGTCCGAGCTCGCCACCCACCCGTCGCCCGAGCTCGAGCGCTACCGCCTCGGCGAGTCCCATCTCGTCGGTTCGAATCGGCACGATCGGCACGACGTCCGCAGCACCGATTCTCGGGTGGATGCCGTCGTGGCTGCGAAGGTCGATCAGCTCCGCCGCGCGGGCGATGCCTGCGAGGAGCGCCTCGACGAGGTCATCCGGCTCGGCAACGATCGTGTAGACCGAGCGGTGGTGGTCGGCGTCGGAGTGGATATCGAGCACGCGCCCATGTCCACGAAAGGCCCGCGCGATCGCCTCGATGACAACCGGGTTACGGCCCTCGGAGACGTTCGGCACGGATTCGAGCAGAGCCACGGGACTACTCTACGGTTGCGCGTGTGCGACGATGGCCCCTGATGGCGACCATCCCAATCGGAGCACGGCGCTGAGTCCTCTCGACCCCGAGATCGAGCAGCGAATCGATGGGCCTGTCTCGGCCGAGGCTGTCCGCGAGACGCGCCTTACACCCGCTGAGGCAATTGCCGGAATGCGGATCCGCCTGCCCGAGCGGGGAAACCGGAAGCTCCGCAGGGTTCTCGATCGCGCGAATGCGGATCCGCAGCTGAAGGCGTGGTGGCACGTTTCGAACGTGAACGCGGTCGCGCGCATGCAGATCAACGATCACTCCTGGGTGCACATTCAGGTCGTCGTCAACATCGCCCTGAAGCTGCTCCGGCAGTTGACGAAGCACGGCGTCGAGCCCTCGGCAGTGCGCGACTACGGGATGACGAACGAGGACGCCGAGGTGATAGTCGTCCTCTCTGCCCTGATGCATTGCGTCGGCATGTCGGTGCACCGACGCGGTCACGAGGATTTCAGCCTCTTCCTCTCCGAGCCGAAGATGCGCGAGCTGCTCGATGGGATCTACGACGAGCCCGAGCGCACGGTGATCATCTCCGAGGTGCTGCAGGCGATCAC
>JAYTJO010000497.1:0-3128 GCA_043730975.1 Thermoleophilia bacterium
CCTCGGCGTCGAACGGGCGCGGGGTCATCGCATAGGCGACGCTGACGTCGAGATCCTGGGTTGCGCTGAGAACTTCGCCCAGCGTCGGGCCGACTGCGACGACGAGCGGGCACCCCGGCGATCCCCGCCGAACGATCGAGAACGGTCGCTCGTGTGGCGCGTCGTTTGCCTCATCGGAGAGGCGCAGGTAGACGCGGCCAGAGCCCGCGAGCGAGTCCTCGAGCAGCCGTTCGACCTCGTCGGGATGTCCCGGCACGTGCACCGTCCAGTCCGGCAACGTCGAGAGCAACGCGACATCACCGGGCGCCTGGTGCGTTCGGCCCTCCGCGGATGCGTCGTACGACGCGCCGATGCTGACGAGAACGGCGCCGACATCCTGGTGCCCCAGGTCGAGCTTGATCTCGTCGAGGGCGCGCGTGACGACCTCGGTGAATCGTTCGCGGGATCCACTCATGGCTCGTCGTTCTCTGCGACGACGAGCAGGGGTCGACCGTTCGTCTCGTGCCCGAAGGCGCTCTCGAGCTGATCGTGGTCGCGCCCGGATACCGTCACGGTTGCCCAGCCGTCCATGGCGAATCTCTCGGCGAGCCGCCCACGCCGGCCGTGCGAGGCAGAACGGTTGTCGATCACGGCTGCGGTGAGCCGATCGAGGCGGAGCCGCCCCGCCAGTGCGATCGCCTCGTCGTTCGATCCCTCGTCGAGCTCGGCATCCCCGAGCAGTACAACGATGCGCGGGGAATGCATCCCCTGGGCGCGCAGGGCGAGAGAGCTACCGAGCGCAAGCGGGAGGCCGTGCCCGAGTGAGCCACTCGAGATCTCGGCGCCGGTCACGAGTAGCCGATCGGGATGGTGGCCGAGCGGCGATTCGAAGGTCGCGAATGTCGCGAGCGTCTCGGGGGCAAGGAAGCCGAACGCAGCGAGCATTGCATAGTACGCGTGTGGGCCATGGCCCTTGGAGAGATAGAGCCGATCCCGGAGTGGATCGTGTGGATCTGCCGGGTTCAATCGCAGGACGCGGTCGAACAAGACCCACAGGACGTCCAGGGTTGATGCAGCGCTCGAGTCGTGCTTCTCGTCACCATTGAGCATTGCGAGGAGCGCCGGGAGGTCGTTGTACTGTGGCGTGGGCGCCTCCACGGGCTGAGTAGTTGTCATGCCGTGCACTCTATGACTTAAAGTGCACTTTAAGTCAAGAGGTATACTAAAACTCGTGCAGGCGTACCTCACGATCGGCGAACTGTCCGAGCGCAGCGGCGTTGCAGCGTCCGCCCTGCGCTTCTACGAGGCTGAGGGCCTGATCGTGTCGGAGCGCACCGATGGCAACCAGCGTCGGTTTGCCCGGCCGACGCTACGGCGCGTCGCGCTCATTCACGCCGGGCGGAGTGCGGGGATCCCGCTCGCAGATATCCGGGGCGCGCTCGAGCGCCTCCCGCACGACCGGACGCCGACGAAGCGCGACTGGGGGCGCCTGTCGAAGAGCTGGCGGACTGATATCGATGCTCGCATCGCTCAACTGGAAGGCCTTCGCGACCAGCTGAGCTCGTGCATCGGTTGTGGCTGTCTGTCGCTCAGGGCGTGCGCGCTCTTCAACCCCGGCGACCGCGCCGGATCCACGGGGCCGGGCGCGAGATATCTCCTCGGCGCCGACCCCGACGCCGATCGCTGAGCGGCGGAGAGCGTGGGCGGCTCAGAGGCTGTCGCTTAGGATCGCCTCGAGCGAGAGATCGTCGACCGGCTTCGGCGCGTTCACGAGCAGGCGCTGCTGCTTCAGCGCGCCCTCGACGATCGCGGGGATGTCCTCCTTCTCGTAGCCGACCTCGGAGATCGTTGACGGGGCGCCGACGTCGCGCATCAGGGTCAGGAGCGACTCCGCGAGCTCGGCGCCGTCGTCGATCAGCGCCGTCGGCCACCGCTCGGCGGAGGTTTGCGCCGACGAGCGCGATCGCCTTTGCACACAGCAGGTCTGCCAGCGGGTGCGCGCCCTGATACGGCGGGCGCTCGGCGGGCGGCAGCGTCGGCCGCCGGTTTATGGGGCAGTGTCGTGTAACCCTCGATCGCGTGGAGCAGGGCGTCGAGGCCGCCGAGTAGGCTTCGCGACATGAGGGGGGCTGCGGGCCAGTGGGCGGTGACGGGCTCGAACCGCCGACCCCCTCGGTGTAAACGAGGTGCTCTACCAACTGAGCTAACCGCCCTCGGCCACGAAGGATAGGCGCTACCCGCCGAGCGGTGGTGGGCGCTCCGTTGCGGAACCCTCGGATGAGGGAGTTTCAAGAGCGCCTCGATGTGCGATAAAGGTCGTGTTGCCCGCGATCAACACTCATCCCGGTACGGAGCCCTTCCGGAATGACCGGCGGTTGATCGGCGGCGAGGTGCGGCCTGCGGCGTCTGCGGCGATCGATGTCGGGAGACATCGCCTCCGATCTGGACTGTCCGGTGCCGCTGATGAACGCTAGGCGCGAGCCTCAGTCAGACGGCGTGCGCGAGTCGCTCGACGCACTCACAGACAGGGTCGACACGCTCGCGGCGATGGTGCGTGAGGCAACCGGTGGGATCGCCGCGAACCGTGGCCAGGTCTCGTCGCTCGACCGCCGCCTGGAGGAGCTCGCAGGGCAGGGCGCAGATCAGACCGCAGCCGACCTCGCAGTCCTGCGCGGTGAGCTCGATGCACTTCGGGGATTCATTGCCGACAAGCCCGATCGGTCGGGAACAGTCGCAGCGGCCGCCTCGGATCCGCTCCGCGAGACGATCGCTCAGCTGGCCGTGCGCATCGACACGCTCGGCGAGGCCGTCCGCTCGACGTCGGGCCGCATGGTGGGGGAGCAGAGCAAGACCTCGGAGCTCGCCCAGGCGCTCGCCGAACAGGATGCGCGTGCCGAGGCAAGGTTTGCGGCGATCCAGCAGCGACTCGAGGCTGTCTCGCAGCAGGCGGTACAGGCTCTCGCCGCGCCCGCAGCGCAGCCTCCCGACGCAGCCCTCGAGCAGCGTGTCACCGACAAGGTCGGCGTCCTCGTCGACCGGGTCAACTTCCTCGCCGAAACCGCGAACGCCACGGCCGGTCGGGCGGCGGCGACGGACGGCGAGCTAACGAACTTCCGGCAGCACAACAGCGAGGCACTTACGAAGCTCGA
>JAYTJO010000498.1:0-4780 GCA_043730975.1 Thermoleophilia bacterium
CGCGGCGCGCTCGGCCCGGTGGCGGCAATCGGCCGCCCGGTGTTTCGCCGGGTGCCGAGCGAGGAGCTCGACGAGACCGTCGAGCGACTGATCGTTGCCTGGCTCGAGGGTCGAATCCCGGGCGAGAGCTTCCGTACGTACTGCGACCGCAAGACCGACGACGAGCTCGGCGTCCTGATCGGGCGCGAACCTGCCCGATCGCGCCGGGATGCAAAGGCACCCGAGGAGGAGGCAGCATGAGCAGCATTGACCTGATCGACGATCTCGAGGCTGGCGAGCTGTCGGTCGAGTTCGAGGGGCAGGAGCCGTGGGAGTTGCTCGAGTGGGCGCTCGAGCGGTTCGGCGAGGGACTCGCGCTCTCGACGGCGTTCCAGGAAGGCGACGTGGCGCTGATCGACATGGCATACCGCATCGACCCGACCGTTCGTGTCTTCTCGATCGACACCGGCCGCTTGCCGCAGGAGACACACGACCTCGTCGAACAGCTACGCGAGCGCTACGAGGGCCTACGCCTCGAGTTTCTCTCCCCGGACGCGGGGGCAGGTGCAACGCCTCGTTGACCGTCACGGGCCAAACCTGTTCTTCCGCTCCGTGGAGAACCGAATGCTCTGCTGCAACGTTCGCAAGGTGCAGCCGCTCACCCGGGTACTCGCCGGTCTCGACGCGTGGGTCACGGGCCTCCGACGCGACCAGTGGGCGTCGCGCTCCGACATCCGAAAGATCGAGATCGACCACGATCATGGAGCAATTGTGAAGCTCAACCCGCTCGCGGAATGGTCTGAAGAAGAGGTCTGGGAGTACCTCCGCGAGAACGACGTCCCGACGCACGCGCTCTACGACAAGGGCTACTCGTCGATCGGCTGCCTGCCGTGCACGCGACCGGTGGCCGAGGGCGAGCCGGTACGTGCTGGCCGCTGGTGGTGGGAGACGGGCGCTCCGAAGGAGTGCGGCATGCACTGCGCAATCGAGACCGGCGGGTTCGAGCACGAGCTCCATGCCATCGTGGGAGCAGCTGCGAATGAGTAGCGCCCTCGTCGGATCAGGCATCCGCCTCGCGGAGCCCGAGGCCGAGCTGGCGCTCGCCGAGACGCGCGCCGTCCTCGCGGCCGCAGGGTCCGCCGAGTACCGCGAGCAGCTCGGCGAGCTCGAGCAGGCGATCGAGGCGGGACTCCTGGAGGAGGACGATGCCGCGATCCTCGAGCCGATCCTGGAGCTGGCTCTCCAGGCCGGGAGGATCCGCGCGATCTACGGGCCTCCCGGTGAAACGGCAGCCCTGCGGCTGTACCGCAAGCTCCCGCGAGGCGAGGCGCTCCGCCAGAGCGCCGAGGCCGTGAGCGAGGCGCTCACCTCGCTGCAAGGACACCGCCTCGAGAGCGCGACGCTCACGGCCGTCGGCCCGGGCGCGTACACGCTTGCAGTGGCGACGGACGAGGGGCGCCTCACGATCAAGCTCGACCGCCAGGGTGCCCGCCTCACATCGGTGGAGGTCTGAGATGGATTCACCGCGCTATTACATGGCGTGCCTCGACCTGACCGGGCGCAGCGTCCTCGTCGTCGGCGGAGGCCCGGTTGCTCTCGAGAAGGTCGAGGGCTTGCTGGCCTCGGGTGCGAACGTCACGATCGTCGCCCCCGAGATCATCCCCGAGTTCGCCGGACTCGAGCTCACCTTCGCCCGCCGCACCTACCGCGCCGGAGATCTCGCGGGCAGGTTCCTCGTCGTTGCGGCGACATCGACCACCGCGGTCAACCGACGCGTCTTTCGTGATGCCGAGACACGCTCGATCCTCTGCAACGTCGTCGACGTACCCGAGCTCTGCTCGTTCATCCTCCCCGCCGTCCACCGCCACGAGCCGATCGCGATAGCCGTCTCGACGGGCGGCGCCTCACCCGCGCTCGCGCAGCACCTGCGCGACCAGATCGCAACCGTCGTGCGACCCGAGCACGCAGAGCTCGCCCAGAGGCTGCGCGCCCTCCGGCCGTGGGCAAAAGCGCACTTCGCCACCTACGAGGAGCGCAAGGCGTACTTCGCAGGAGTCGTCGCCGAGGAGCTCGGATGACCGTCCACCTCGTCGGCGCCGGGCCAGGAGACCCTGGGCTGATCACCGCCCGCGGACTCGAGCTCGTGCGCTCCTGCGACGTTCTCGTCGCCGATGCGCTCGTTGCCCAGGAGCTCATCGACGAGGCGCCCGACGACGCGCTCATCATCTCGCGGGCTGGCATGAAGCAGGACGCTGTGACGCGACTGATCGTCGCGTACGGCGCCGCCGGCCTCGACGTCGTGCGCCTCAAGGGCGGCGACCCCTTTGTCTTCGGGCGAGGCGGCGAGGAGGCGCTCGTCCTCGCCGAGGCCAACGTGCCGTTCGAGATCGTCCCGGGCGTCTCGTCGATCGCGGCCGTGCCCGCTTCGGCGCTCATTCCCGTCACCCACCGGGGCGTCTCCGATCGAGTCACGATCGCGAGCGGACACGGCGCGGACGGCGGCGAGCCCGACTACGCCTCGCTCGCAGCCGCCGGAGGCACTCTGATCCTCTTCATGGGGCTCGAACGTGTGGCCCAGCTCTGCAGCGGCCTCGTGGCCGCGGGCCTGCCTGCGTCTACGCCCGCCGCCGTCGTCTCGCGAGGAACACTGCCCGACCAGGAAGCGGTGAGCGGAACACTGGCTGACCTGCCGCTCCTCGCTACCGGGCTCGAGTCGCCGGCGCTCGTGATCGTCGGTGAGGTCGTTGAGGTAGGAGCAGCGCTCTCGCGAGCTTCTTCACGCGCGTTGGTCGCCTGAGGCACCGCGCACCGCGGGCGACGCTTCGCCCGGCTGGCGCCGGGCTACGCATGGCCCCTACACGCGTCGCCCCTACACTGACATATGGACTTTCGTCGCGTCGACAACCTGCCGCCGTACGTTCTGGCAGTCATCCGTGAGCTTACGCTCGAGCTACGGCGTGGCGGCGCCGACGTCGTCGACCTCGGGTTCGGCAACCCCGATCTCCCCTCTCCCGAGCTCGCAGTCGAGAAGCTCGCCGAGGCGGCTCACAATCCGCGCAACCACCGATACTCGGCGTCGAAGGGCATCCCAAATCTTCGCCTCGCCGCGGCCACGCTTTACAAGCGCCAGTTCGACGTCGATCTCGACCCCGACACGCAGGTGCTGAACACGATCGGCGCCAAGGAGGGGCTCTCACACCTGATGTGGGTGCTCCTCGAGCCGGGTGACTCCGCGCTTGTGCCGAGCCCGAGCTACCCGATCCACATCCACGCGCCGATCCTTGCCGGGGCGTCCGTGACACGCGTGCCGATGGGTGCCGACGAGGATCTGTTCGCGAACCTCGAGGAGGCATGGGAGCGCGCACACCCGAAGCCACGCGTGGTCATCCTCTCGTTTCCGCACAATCCGACAACCGCGACGGTCGACCTCGCCTTCATGGAGCGCGTCGTCGCCTTCGCCCGTGAGCACGAGCTGCTCGTCGTCCACGACTTCGCCTACGCGGACCTCGTCTTCGACGGCTACAAGGCGCCGTCGATCCTGCAGGTACCCGGCGCCGACGAGGTCGCGGTCGAGCTCTACACGTTGACGAAGTCGTTCTCGATGGCTGGCTGGCGGGTCGGGTTCGTCGTCGGCAATGCGGCCGTCGTCGGTGCGCTCGCCCGCCTCAAGTCATGGCTCGACTACGGCACCTTCCAGCCGATCCAGATCGCCGCAACGGTGACGATGAACGAGCTCCCGGACTATCCGCGCGAGGCATCGGCGATCTACGAATCCCGCCGCGACGCGCTCTGCGACGGTCTCGACCGCGCCGGCTGGTCGTTCCCGAAGCCGAAGGGATCGATGTTCGTGTGGGCGCCGATCCCGGAGCAATTCCGCTCGCTCGGGTCGCTCGCATTCGCCGAGAAGCTCGCCCGCGAGGCGAGTGTGGCGGTGTCGCCCGGTATCGGCTTTGGCGCCGACGGTGATGGGTTCGTGCGCTTTGCTCTGGTAGAGAACGAGCAGCGCATCGGGCAGGCCGTGCGCAGCATCCGCAAGCTGCTCGACGCTTGATCCTCGTCGACCCATATCCGCGGACGCTCGACCAGATCTTCTCGGCGGAATCGCGCGCTCGCCTCGAGGCTCTGGGTGCCGTCACCTGGCACGACGGCCCACCCGCCGGCCCCGAGCTCGTCGAACGGCTGTTGCCGGAGCTCGTCGCGATCGTGGGCCAGACGGCCCTTCCCGTTGAGCGCCTCGAGCGAGCTACGCGGCTGAAGGCCGTCCTCAACGTCGAGGGGAATTTTCTCCCCAATATCGACTACCCAGGGTGTTTCGCCCGCGGCATCGACGTGCTTGGAATCGGTTCCGTCTTCGGCCCACCCGTCGCCGAGATGGCGCTCGGACTCGCGCTAGCTGCGGCTCGCGACATTCCCCGGGGGGATGCCGAGATCCGCGCCGGTACGGAGATCCACTTCGACGAGGGCGTCAACGGCGGTTCGTTCCTGCTCGCGGGAAAGACCATCGGGCTCGTCGGCTGCGGCAATCTCGCGGAAGCGCTACTCCCGCTCCTGCGGCCGTTCGGTTGCGAGCTCCTGGCCCACGATCCATGGCTCGACAACGCTGCGATCGCTGCGCTCGGCGTCGAGTCGGTAGCGCTCGTCGACCTCTTCCGACGCTCTCGCGTTGTCTTCGTGCTCTCACCGGTGACAACCGAGAACGTCGGCGCGATCGGGCGCGACTGCTTCGAGACAATGGATCGAGGGTCTGTCGTCGTGCTCGTCTCACGTGCGGCCGTCGTCGACTGGTCTGCACTCCTCGACG
>JAYTJO010000499.1:0-6166 GCA_043730975.1 Thermoleophilia bacterium
AGGCGACGAGCGAGCGCGCCGGCGGTGGTCGCCTGCAGGAGGAGCGTCACGACGATCGCCATCGCAACAAGGGCAACGGCGATCTCCGCGCCTTCGACCTGATCTGCAACCAGGAGGCTCGCAATCGCCGCAGGGACGACGCCCGTCTCGCGACACCACGAGAGGAAAACCAGCTCCTGCCATGTCCACCTGCCCCGCCGGTCTGGCAGAAGGCAGACGAAAACCGTTACCGGCCTCGCGACGAAGATGAAGGCGACCATCACGACCAACCCGCCCCAGAAGTACTCCTGCAGGGTCGCGAACGGCAGGTTGATCCCGAGCGTGATGAACACCGCGAGCACTGCGATCTCCGAGACCTGCTCCATGAAGGATTCGAGCAGGCGCGAGTGTTCGACGTTGCGATCGACCCCGAACAGGTCGGAGTTCGAGACGACGAGGCCCATCACGAACGCCGCAAGGTAGGACGAGCCGCCGAGCACGTCGGCCGTGAAGTACTGCAGCGAGACGAGCGCGAGAACGACGACCGCTGGCGACTCGCGCCAGACCCCGACCGCGCGCGAGGAAAGCATCACGGCAAGAAGCAGTCCGCCGCCGATGCCGAAGAGCGCTCCGAGCACGAGGCTCTGGCCAAAGTCGACGATCGTGTCCGACATCGTCACTCCCCCGCCGACGACCGCGGCCGCAACCGTGAGCGCGAGGATCGTGCCGGTCGGATCGTTGAAGGCGGACTCCGCGATCACGGTCTGGGCGACCTTCCGGCGAAGGCAGAGGCGATCGAAGAGGGGGATCAGGATCGCCGGGTCGGTGGCGGCGAGAACGGATCCGAGCAGGAGGGCAACGGTGAACGGGACGGAGAACACCGGTGCCGCAACAGCAGCCACGATCAGCGCCGTGATGAGAACGCCGGGAAGGACGAGCAGCCCGAGACCAACCGCCGTTCTCGAGATCACGCGCAGCGAGATCTGCAGTCCTCCGTGGAAGAGGATCAGCGAGACGCCGAGGGTGAACACGAGCTGCGCCCCGAGCCCCTCGAGCGGGCTCTCGACCAGACCGAGCGCCGAGGGTCCGATCAGCGCGCCCGCGCCCACGAGCACGAGCATCACCGGAAGTCGAAGGAAAGCGGCGACGGGGGCGGAGAGCAACCCGGCCCCGAGGATCAGGCCGATGTCGCGAAGGACATCCTGGACGTCCACGTGCCGCTAGGTCCCGTCGCCGGCCGTGACGAAGCCTCTAGTGCCCGTGCCAGAGGGTGGCGGCGCGAGCCTCACCCTCCTGCGGCCTGAGATCCGCGAGGCGCATGTACTCGGGAACCTCGTCCTGCGGAATGCTCGACGCATCGGGATGGTCGAGCTCGACGAGGTTGCCCGCCGGGTCTCGCACGTACATCTGGATGCCGCCGTCCGGGAGCTCGTACATCGCGTTCCCGAACGTCGTCGAATCGAGCACGCCGAGCTCCTTCATCCTGCGGTAGATGGGCATGAACTCCGCGATCTCGAGGCCGAAGTGAGCGTGCGCCGGCGGCTCACCGGGACGCTCGAAGAGGTGGATCTGGTAGTCGCCCGCCGCGAGCCAGCTGACGGGAAAGCCAAAGTTCGGCGTCGCGACAGGCTCGAGCCCGAGCTCGTCGACGTAGAACCGGACGGAGGTTTCGAGGTCGTGCGCGACGACGCTGACGTGGTTGAGGACGGGGCTCACAGGCCCCATCATCACTTCCACGCGTCCGCGCCGCAACCGGTGTCGCGATCCCGTCTGTCTACTCGGGCGAGGACTCGCGGCGGAATCGACTCGGCCACCACGTGCGTTCACCAAGCTCGAACGTCAGCGCCGGCACGAGGATCGACCGGACGACGAGTGTGTCGAGCAGGACGCCGAGCGCGACCGTGATCCCGAGCTGGGTGAGAGCGATCAGCGGCAACACCGCGAGAACGGCAAACGTGCCGGCGAGCACGACACCCGCTGACGTGATGACGCCGCCGGTGACAGCCAACGCGAGCAGCATGGCGTCCCGTGTCGGCATCCGATGCGCCTCCTCGCGGACGCGTGCCATCAGGAAGATGTTGTAGTCGACGCCGAGGGCGACGAGGAAGATGAAGGCGAAGAGCGGGTAGCTCGGATCCTCACCCGGGAAGTCGGTGAAGAGGGAAAACACGAGCAATGCGAGGCCAAGAGCCGCGAAGAACGACAGGACGACCGTCGCCATCAGCATCAGCGGCGCCATGACCGACCGCAGCAGCACGATCAGAATCGCGAAGACGACGAGGAGGACGAGCGGCACGAGCAGCTTCGTATCCCGTTCGATCGCAGCTCGCAGGTCGGCCTCCTCTGCCGTCGCTCCGCCGACGAGCACGGCGTCGCCACCCACCGCCTGCAGGTCGTCACGGAGCACATCGATTGCGGCGTACCCGTCCTCGGCGAATGGGTCCGCGTTGAGCGTCACGTCGAAGCGCACTCCCGTCGAACCCGTTTCTGACGCAGCAACGGAGTCGACCACCGACGAGCTCGCTGCCGCCTCGCGGGCAGCCTCGACCTTCGCAGGGTCGGTAACGAGCACCACGGTTGGCGCACTCGCACCGGCGGGGAACGACGCTTCGATCAACGCCTGCCCCTGAACCGACTCGACGTCGCCGCGAAACGCGTTTGCCGTCGTCACGTTGTCGTCCAAGGTCAGCGTGCCGAGAGCGATCGCGCCGAGCGCAAGAGCCGTGACAATCCAGACGGGGCGATGTCGGCGCTCGATCCATTCCCCGAGACCGCGCCACGAGCCGCGGCGAGAGCGCTCCTCGGAGCCGACGCGGGGTACGAACGGCCAGAAGGCGCGCCGCCCGCCGATGAGGAGGAGCGCCGGCAAGACCGTAAGCATCGCGATCGCCGCGACGGCGACGCCCATCGCTCCGACAGGCCCGAGGCCCGCTGTCGAGTTGACGCTCGCGAAGGAGAGGCAGAGCAGGGCCGCGACGACCGTTCCTGCAGAGGCGATGATCGCCGGCCCGGCCTGCCGAACGGCGATCCGCATCGCCTCGTGGCGATCCTCGACGAGACGAAGCTCCTCTCGGTAGCGCGCCGTCAGAAGGAGCGCGTAGTCGGTGCCGGCGCCAAAGACGAGGACAAGGAGAATCCCGCCCACCTGACCGTTGATCACGAGGCCAGCCGAAGCGAGCAGGTATCCGATCCCTCGCACGACGAACTCCGCTAGAAGGACGGCGAAGAGGGGAATGATCCAGAAGATCGGGCTCCGGTAGATGAGCACGAGGAGCACGAGAACGAGGATCGCGGTCGTGAAGAGGAGCGTCGAATTGATCCCCTCGAACGCTGCGCTCGCGTCGGCCGAGAAGCCGGCTGGACCGGTCACCTTCTCCGTCAGACCTGCCGGGAGATTCTCACCGGCGATCTCGCGAATGCTGTCGACCGCGTTGATCAGTATCTCCTCGTCGCCTCCGGCGACGATAGGCACCGTCAGGAGCGCCGCGATCCCGTCCTCGGAGTACGTCGGCGGCGTGACGAAGGTGACACCCTCGATCTGCGCGGCGATGATCGCCTCACGCCGCTCGCTGACCGCCTCTCGCTTGGTGCCGTCGAATCCCGCGGGGGCGCTGTAGACGACGATCGCCGGCGTCGCCTGACCCTGTGCAAAACCGTCCGACGCCTCGAGCACCCTGACCGATTCGGCGTCTCCGGGCAGGAAACTCGACGGCTCGTTCTTCTGCGCCGACTCGAACTTGCTCGCAAGCGGCGCGAGCGCCGCCGCGAGGACGATCCATGCGAGGAGGACGAGGAACTTGGAACGGCGACCGGAGACGATTATGGAAAATATGGACATTTACTATACAAAGCTACCACCGGGCGGGCGACTGACGCGGGAGATGGGCCGGACGGGTGGAGCAGGCCCACTCCCACGCACCGGTGAACCGTTTCGGTGCCTGCCGGGCGGGAGAGGTCCCGCCCCTACGAGCCGGGCTCGATGTCCTGCCCGAAGTACTTCGCGGTCAACGGCTCGCCCGTCGCCTGCTCGAGCAAGCGATCCCAGCGCAGCGACTGCCCGGGATGGAAGATCCGCTCACGGAGCAGAGCGCCGGCGTCTGGCCGCTCGACGAGACCACCGCACTCCCGATCGAGGGTGGCCGAGAGCTGAGAGGCGACGAGGTGACCGTAGAGGTAGCAGTGGTAGTAGACCGGGGCGCACGCCACGTGGATCTTTGCCGCCCAGTCGGGGCTCGACCGACCGGCCGGAGCCGGGATCAGCTGGTAGCGCTCGACGAGCTCCCACCATCGTGCGTCTAGATCGGACTCCGGATCGGCGTAGAGCGCGCGCTCGAAGTTCGTCATCACGAGGACCCAGCGGGCAAAGACGAGCATCTCGGCAGCGCGTGCCTCGCGGAGATCCGATGCGATGGCTGCGACCGCGTCGGTGTCGGACCCGAGGACGCGCTCCAACCACTCAGCGTCACCCGCGAGTCGCCCCATCAGGATCGCGATTCCCTCGGTGACGAGCGTGTGGCAATCCCTGAGCATCCAGGGCAGGTTCGGGTCGATGCCGCCGTCGAACGCCGCGTGGCCCAGTTCGTGGAGCATCGTGTCGAGCCAGTGCTGCCCGGGCACGACGTTCGCAAGTACACGCACGTCGCCTTCGCGATCGATGTCGATACAGAACGCGTGCTGGCACTTGTCATCCCGTGGGAAGAGATCGCTGCGATCGAGAACGGCCCGCGTCTCGAGCCCGAGGCCGGCGAAGGTTCGCTCGGAGAGAGCGACCGTGTCGCCACCCGCGAGGATCGGGCCGAGATCGACTCCGCCCTCGACAGGTACTTCCTGAAAGAACGGGTCAGCGTAATGCCAGGGGGCGAGCTCCGTCACCGGGCAACCGAAACGGGCTGCGAGCGCCTCGTCGAGGCCGCGCTTCCAACGCGCGAACGGCTCGGTCGTGGCGGCGTCGACCTCGTCGAGCGTGGCGAAGAGCTTCGCTTCGTCCATCTCGGACGTGTCGAGAGAAAGGGCGAACCAGTCGCGGTAGCCGACGGCGCGCGCAGCGGCGTTTCGGAGACGGGCAAGCTCTCGGACGTCGTCGGCGACTACCGCGCCGACGGTCTTCGAGGCCTCCCACGCATCACGTCGCGCTGCAACGTCGTCGCTACCTCGAAGGATCTCGAGAATCTCGTTGTTGTCGACCCGGCGACCGGCGACGACCCCGCGGTGAAGGGAGAAGACCATGTCGACTGCCGCCTCGAGCTCGATGATCCGCGTGCGCAGGTCTGCCGGAACCTGATTCGCGAGGAACGATGCTCGGAGGAGATCCAGACGTCGCCGTGCCAACCCGGTCGCTTCGGGACGAGCCTCCTCGATGAGCGCGAAGCAGTGGCCGTCCGCGAGGAAGTCGGACACCGCCTTCTCCATCTCGATTCGCCGGGCCTCGTTGTGGCTGTTCGCAAGGACATTGATCTCCCACGCAGCCCTCGAAGCGGCCGCGTGGATCGGCGCCAGCTCAGCTTCGATGCGGTCTGCGACGGCGTCGGCGTTCGTCATCAGCCGCGATTCTAGGGCAGGGTGCGCAGAGCACCGTCGACGAACAGCCGCAGGGTGGCCGGGAAACAGCCACAATACGACCTCCCACGACCAAGGAGCACAGCCGTATGGCGACCCGAGCCCATGTCGAGATCGATCGCGTCCGCATCAAGGAGCTGACCGAGCGTGAGTCCGCAAAGCTTGATGCGCGAACGCAGGGCTCCAGGGAGTTCTACGCGCGCGCCCGGAAGAGCCTCGTCGGCGGCGTCGCGTCGTCGTACCAGACACGCGACCCATGGCCGATCTACGTCTCCCACGGGAAGGGCGCTCAGGTATGGGACGTCGACGGCAACGAGTACCTCGACTTCCACAACGGCTTCGGCTCGATGGTGCAGGGCCACGCGCACGACGTGATCTCGAAGGCCGTGACCGACAGGATCGGGCTCGGAACCCATTTCGCAGCACCCACCGAAGACGCGATCGTCGTCGGCGAGGAGCTCGCGCGACGCTGGGGCCTCGAGAAGTGGCGCTACGTCAACTCGGGCTCCGAGGCGACGATGGACGCGATCCGGATCGCGAGGGGCGTGACCGGACGCGACACGATCGTGAAGATCTTCGGGTCCTACCACGGCCACCACGACTACGTGATGGTCTCGCTCGGCGTCGACTA
>JAYTJO010000500.1:0-4866 GCA_043730975.1 Thermoleophilia bacterium
GGCGCTCTACGTTGTGCCTCATGTCGCAGCCGCCGCGGGAACCCACGCGAGGAGCAAAGAGGACGGATGCCCCGCGGAGGGTTGAGACGGTGATCATCGGCGGTGGGATCGCCGGCCTCGCCTGCGCTCGCCGACTTCATGAGGAGCACCGGCCGTTCCTCCTGATCACGGAGAACATCGGCGGCCGGATCCGGCCCTCTGCTGACGGCAGAGTCAACCTTGGCGCCTACTACGTGCGGAGCGACTACACCCACGTCAACCGATTCGTCGATCGCGGTAGACGGATCAAGCGACGTCACCTGCTTCGCGGTAGGGATGACGGCTCGTTCACGCGATCAGACCTGCCGCTGCTCGTGCATCTACCTCAGACGATTCGCTTCCTTCGTCTCATGCGGGAGTTCCGGCGTCACTACGAGGCCTTCAAGCAGGATTGCCTGCAGGTGTCGCAGGCCCAGGCGCTCAGGGCGGATCCGCTGCTGTGGGGCCTCTACAACGAGCCAGCATCCCGGTTCATCGAGCGGCACCGGATCGAGGACGTCGCCCGCTCACATCTTGCGCCCGCCGTCCGGGCGACGGCGTTCACATCACCCGAGAGGCTGACCGCCTTCACCCTGTTGGTAGGCGTGCTCGACTTCGTCCTCCCTATCTTCGAGTACACGTTCCGCTTCGACGCCCTGCTGAGCGGCTTCGAAGATGCCGTGCTCCTCGATTCGGTGACGGAGATCGAGCGGTGCTCGGATCACTATGCGATCCGGACACGAGACGGCCACAACGTCATCACCGCCAGCGTCGTGGTCGCTACCCCCACCGACGTTTCCGTCCGGTTGCTCGATCTTGGTTCCGTGAAGGCGCCGATCTCTGCGCACCTCCTCCTCGTCGAGGGCGATCTCCTGCGACCGTGGGCGGGAGCCATGATCAGCCTGTTCCCCGAGGGCGACCCCATTCTTGCTCTCGCCCACCAGGCAGACGGATCGACCCTCGTCAGCGCGGCTACCGCCGAACCCGACTTCGCACGGATCTTCAGTACCTGGGAGGTTGTCGAGCATCACCACTGGAGCCCGGCATTCCACCTTCTGGGCACCGCCCTCCTCGAGTGCGAGCAGCAGCCGGGTCTCTACCTGATCGGCGACCACAACGTCTGCGACCTCGAGGACGCGTATCTCACCGGCGTGTATGCCGCCAACCGCATCCTCGCTCGTCCGGACTGACCCAGCCCCACTCGCCTTGGCGAACATGGCCGTCGAACCCCGCGCGTCCCGCGGGGTGGACTGCGGATGACTTACGAGCCGGGCCGCCGGTCGGCGCTCGCCGCCAGCCGAGAAGCGAGACCGCGAAGCAAGACGAGCGCGAACGACGGCTCCGACTCGACCAGCGCGTCGAAGTCCGCCCGGGAGAGCGAGAGGCAGCGGACTTCCGTCTTGGCCCGGACCCGACCGACGCGTGGCACGTCGGGGAGCAGGAGCGCAAGCTCGCCGACAAAATTGGGTGCTGCGACCTCGATATCACCTCCGTGAAGCTCGACGCTCACGCTCCCGTCGAGCAGGACGAACATCCCGGAGCCGACGTCGCCGGGGAGCGCAAGAACCTGACCTGGCTCCGCGGTCACCTCGCTCGCCTCTGCGCTCACACGTGCGAGTCCCTCCTCGGAGAGGCCGGCGAACAGCGGGATCTGACGGAGGTCAAGGCCAGGCATCCACCCCTTCATATCACGGAACCCTCTGACGTCCGCCCGGTCGTCGTTCCGTACACGTGCAGACGAGGTGACCAGACGGCGCCGATGCCACCGATGTGCCCCGCACCCGATCTCAGCAGGGCACGGTCGTCATCGGCGCCATCGGCAACAGCCTTGTTTGCCGTCGGAGGTGATCTGAGCAACGAAAAAGCCCCGATTTGCGGGGCTTTTCTATAGCGGGGGCAGGATTTGAACCTGCGACCTCCGGGTTATGAGCCCGGCGAGCTACCTGACTGCTCCACCCCGCGACGCGGCGTCCATCGTAGCACTGTCCCGTTCGGCCGGTACTCCCTGTTAGCGTTACGGACATGCTGACCTGGATCGCGCTTGGATTGCTCCTCCTCGTCGTCGTCGGAATCGCCTATGCGGCGATTCGCGGCTGGCAGCTCTACCGCACCGCGAAGCGCAGTGGGGCCGTGATCACTGCCGAGATGGATCGGATCAGCGTGCTCACGCTCGAGATCGAGCGCCAGATGGCGAAGGCGGAGGCTGCAACGGTACGGCTGAACGCCGCCACCGGCCGGCTCGCGATCTCACGGGCGCAACTCGACGTCCAGCTCGCTGCCGTGCGCCAGGCGCGCGCCCAGGTGCGTCGCGTCTTCTGGTTCGTCCCCGGCGTCTGAGCTATCAACGCTGGCGGTGACAGGCTTTAGCCTGTCTCCAGGGTTTCGCCCGGCCGAGAACGGCAGCCCTGATACCGCCCTCTTCTAGGGAAAAACTGAAAGACCGCGCTGTGCGAAATGGTGGTCGAACGCGAACGCCGACTGCACCTGCTCCCGTTCCATCAGCGCGAACGAGGTTGCATCGACGTAGCTCCACTGCTTGTCAGCGTGGGACTCGAGCAACGCCCATGCGTCCTCCTCCACCTGCTCGTCGACGCGAACGAGCTCGATCGCCGATCCGGCGCGGAAGTGACGTCCCCATTCGATCGCCTCGGCACGGCCGACGCGGACGAGAAGGGCCGTATACGTCTCTGCGAAGACGTAGTTCGACGTGAAGAACTGCGCTCGCTCGCTCACGAGGCGGGAGAGGGCAGCCCGAGCCGGTTCGTGCTCACGTTCGGCGCGATTGCGAAGTGCAACGAACGCGCCCGTGTCGACGAAAACGCGCGTCATCCGTAGAGATCACGATCGAGCGTGGAGACGCTCGATCTCCCGTCGCCCTCACCTGGAGGTCGATCGAGGAGGTAGCGGACGAGCGGATCGTCGGCAGTGCTCGGTCGGTTTGACCTGGCGGTCTCGATCAGGTCACGAACGACGGCGGCGATGCTCCCTCGTTCGCCGGCCCGCTGTTTGAGCCACCGGTACTGACTGTCATTGAGGTAGAGCTGGGTACGGTGCTTCATGCTGTAATACAGCATAGCGTTGCGAGGGCGCTTTGGTGAACCTTGGCGTGAGAGAACGCGTCGCAGTTCCATCGCATCAGCCTGCACGGCAGACCCGCCACCCGCAAGGTGTCTCTTTCAGCCGCCTCGTGGCCGGCGCGCCCCTCAGACCGGCGCGACGACCGGGAGCCCGAGCGACTCGGCCGCCCGGGTCATCTGTCGGTCGTAGGTGATGAAGGCTTCCAGTCCCTCACCAAGTTCCATGGCGGCCGCGACGTGAACCGCGTCGAGGCTGCGCAGCGGCCCTTCGAGGTCACCCGCAAGGTTGAGAAGCTCGTCGTCGAGTTGGACGAGGTCGAGCTTTGCGATGAGCGCGCGGGCCGTCGCGATCGCGCCTGCTCCGTGTGGCCTGGCGGCGCGCACCACCTCGACACGGGCGAGCGAGCAAGACGTGAGAACGACGTGTCGCTCGACGAAGGCCGTCAACCCCGCGGTCTCCGCTTCCGGGACAACAAGCTTGACGAGGGCCGACGCGTCGAGGTACAGGCCCTTCTCAGCGCTCCTCTGCACGAAGCTCCTCGAGGATCTGCGAGGGAAGCGGCACGCCCGGTGCCGCTGCCACGGGCTTAGGCAAAGGCCCGCCCGTTCCGGGGCGTAGGCGGCCGGAGGCCCGCAGGCGTTCGAGCGTGCCACCGGTCGGCAACGGACTGAGCAACGCAACAGGACGGCCGCGATCCGTGATCTCGATCGGCTCCCCACGCTCCTCGACGAGCCGCAGGTAGCGGCTCGCGTGCTGCCGCAGTTCCCTGATCCCGATCGACAACGTCATGTATATCTTGTAGCACATTGCTAGCGTTGCGTCCATGCGCGTCGCGGCGATCGATCTCGGCACGAACTCGACCCGCCTGCTGGTCGCCGATGTCGTGGACGGTCGTATCACCGAGGTCGTCCGCCTCCTCGCGATCACGCGACTCGGGGAGGGCGTCGATGTGAATCACGAGCTCCTCCCCGCCCCGATCGCCCGCGTTCACGGCGTCCTCGACGGGTATGCACGCGAGGCCGCGGCGCTCGGGGCAGTGCGCACGCTTGCAGTGGCGACGAGCGCTGTGCGTGACGCCGCGAACGGTCTCGCGTTTCTGGACGACCTCGGCCTCCGGTACGGCTGGGAGACGAGGCTGCTCGACGGTGAGCAGGAGGCCGAGACGACGTTCCGCGGCGTCACCTCCGACCGCACTCTCGACGCCGAGACGCTGATGGTCGATATCGGCGGTGGCTCGACAGAGCTGCTCGTCGGTGGGCCGTCAGGCGTCTCGTTCGCAACGAGCTTGCAGGTGGGGTGCGTGCGCGTGACGGAGCGGTTTCTCTCGAGCGATCCACCCACGACCGAAGAGATCGACGCCGCCGGCGCACACGTTCGAACCCTCCTCCCCACGCTCGATGTCGAGCGTGCGATCGGAGTCGCAGGGACGGTCACCACCGTCGCAGCGATCGACCTCGGGCTCGCCGAGTACGACCCCGTCCAGATCCACGGCCATCGGATCTCCCGCGCCGCAGCCGATCGCGCTCTCACGAGCCTGTCCGCGTTGCCACGTGCCGAGCGGGAGCAGGTGCCGGGCCTCGAGCCGGCGCGCGCGCCGGTGATCGTCGGCGGCCTCGTCGTCCTGCGCGAGGTGATGGCCGGCTACGACCTCGCCGAGATCGAGGCGAGCGAACGCGACATCCTGCACGGCGTCGCGCTCGCGGCCGCCTCGTCTTCGTGAGACCGGCGTGTGAGGTTCCGCGCCCGCACCTGCGGGAGCCTCACACGCGA
>JAYTJO010000501.1:0-3121 GCA_043730975.1 Thermoleophilia bacterium
AACTTCTCGTTCGGTGACTACTTCAAGGACGGCGCGATCGATCTTGCCTGGGAGTTCGCGACGGAGAAGATGGGCCTCGACCCGGATCGCATCTGGCCGACCGTCTTCGCCGGCGACCCGGAGCTCGGCCTCGGCGAGGACGATGAGGCAGTTCAGGGCTGGCTTCGCAAGGGCGTTCCGCGCGAACGCATCATCGGGCTGCCGCGATCCGAGAACTTCTGGGGCCCGGCCGGAGCGACCGGCCCTTGTGGCCCTTGCTCCGAGCTGAACTACGACCGCGGCGAAGAGTTCGGCTGCGGAGAGCCCGACTGCGCGCCCGGTTGCGAGCGCTGCGAGCGGTTCCTCGAGTTCTGGAATCTCGTGTTCATGGAGTACGACCTCGACGAGGGCGGAAAGCTGACACCGCTGCCCCGGCAAAACATCGACACGGGCCTCGGGCTCGAGCGCGGCACGATGCTCCTCCAGCAGGCCGATTCGATCTTCGACACCGACGGTTTCCGTCTGATCATGGACTGGATCGAGCAGGAGTCGGGTGTCGGTTACGGGTCGTCCCAGGCGGCGACGAAGGCGCATCGTGTCCTCAGCGACCATGGCCGCGGGATGACGTTCCTCATCGCCGAGGGAGTCGTCCCCGGAAACGAGGGTCGCGGGTATGTGTTGCGCCGGCTGATTCGGCGCGCGGTCGTGCAGGCCCGCCGGATCGGCCTCGACGGGGTCTACCGCCTGCCCGCGATCGTCGTCGGTCAGGTCGGCCCGTGGTATCCCGAGGTGGTCGAGCATCAGGCAGAGATAGAGCGAGTCGTCAAGGCAGAGGAGGAACGCTTCCGCGAGACGCTCGAGCGCGGCCTCAAGGTTTTCGAGGAGCTCGCGGAGAATGATTCGATCTCGGGAGATGATGCGTTCGCGCTCGCTGCCACCTACGGGTTCCCACTCGAGCTCACGGTGGAGCTCGCCGAGGAGCGGGGCCAGCCGGTCGATGTCGACGCCTATCGCGAGCGCATGTCGGAGCACCGCACGATCTCGCGCGCCGGCGGCGAGTCCGACACGCAACGAGCGGCCGACTTCGCGCGCGCGGCCGATCCCTCGAACTTCGTCGGCTACCACAAGGGCGACGTCCTGACCGAGCTGCACGCGTACGAGGATCTCGGCGACGGCACGTTCCTCGCCAAGTTGCGTGACTCCCCGTTCTATCCGGCAGGCGGTGGCCAGGTCTCCGACGATGGCTATCTCGAGCTCGATTCGGACGCCGGCGTTCGCGCGACTCTCGTGCAGGCGAACAGGATCGGCGACGACCAGGTGCTCGTCTTCCGGGGCGATGGCTTCGCGGCAGGCAGTCGTGTCCGCGCGGTCGTACCCTGGAGTGTTCGCTTCCCGACGATGGCGAACCACACGGCAACGCACCTTCTGCAGGAGGCACTACGCGAGATCCTCGGCGAGCACGTCAAGCAGGCCGGCTCCGCGGTGCGGCCCGACAAGCTGCGGTTCGACTTCACGCACACCCAGCAGCTCACTCCGGAGCAACGCAACGAGATCGAGCTCCGGGTCAACAAAGCGATCTTCGAGAACCACCCCGTGCATATCTTCGAGACGCCGATCGACGAGGCACGCAAGCTCGGCGCGATGATGCTGTTCGGTGAGAAGTACGGCGACATCGTCCGCGTCGTTGAGATCGAGGGCGTCTCGACGGAGCTCTGCGGCGGTACTCACGTCCGTTCGACCGCAGAGATCGGCGCGTTCGCGATCCTCTCGGAGAGCTCGGTCGGCTCCGGCGCTCGACGGATTGAGGCCGTTACCTCGGGTGAGGCCTGGGCGCTTCTCCACGGTCGCTCGCGCGAGGTCGACGCGCTCCGTGCCGAGCTGGACGAGGTGCGCAAGGAGCTGAAGCGCAAGCCGGCACAGGGTGAAAGTGGGGGAGACGTCGAGGCCGAGACGCGCTCCGTGAACGGCGTCAATCTGATCGTCCAGGCCGTTCCCGGGCTCGACGGGGACGCGCTCCTCGACCTCTCCGATCGCTTCAAGCAGCGCCACAGTCCGGCAGCCGTCGTGCTCGGCGGCGTCGACGATGGCAAGGTGACCCTGATTGCGAACTTCGACGACACGGTCGCCGAGCGCATCAGCGCCTCGGACGTGGTCAAAGGCGCTTCGGCGCTCGTCGGCGGCGGCGGCGGCGGACGGCGCACGATGGCGCGTGCAGGCGGCAAGGAGCCGGAGAAGCTCTCGGAGGCGCTCGCCGAGGCCGAGCGCATGATTCTCGCCGCGCTCTAGTGGACCGCATCGTATGTTGCGCTGGAAAACCTGTAGGGGCGAGGCGCATACCTCGTCCGGGAGCGAGTCGATGCCTCGTTCTCCCGCGGGCACAAGCGTGATGCGTTGCGAGCGCGGGTTCTAGTGGTGCGGGTTCTCGCGCTCGATTACGGTTCCGCGCGCACGGGTGTCGCGATCTCTGACGCGAGCGGCACGCTCGCCCGGCCGGTCTGCGTCGTCAATAAGGCCGCCACCGAGAAGGGTCTGGCCGAACTGGCCAGGATCGTCGTCGAAAGCGAGGTCGAGCACATCGTCGTTGGCCTCCCGCTCACGCTGCGCGGCGAGCACGGCAAGCAGGCCGCCGAGACGGAACTGTTCGTGACAGCCCTGCGTGCCCTCGTTGCCGTCCCCGTCGAGACGGCAGACGAGCGATTCACGACGGCTCTCGCGCAGCGCTTCGGCGGTAGCGCGCCCGAGGACGCGGTCGCGGCGGCGCACCTCCTGCAGGGTTGGCTCGACGCGGAGGCGCGACGATGAGGAGGCTTGCCGTCATGCTGACGATCGGAGCCGCGCTGCTCGTCGCGGGCTGTGGCGGCGACGCGCCGCCTCCGGTTACCACCGCGTCCACGCCTGCGGTCGAACGCCTTCGGATCATCTTCCCCGAGGGGCTCAACATGCGCGAGATGGGCGATCGCGTCGCGGCAGTGCGCAAGATCGCTATCACCAAACGTGGCGTGACGCCCAGGCTGACGCGCACGCGCTATCTCGACGCGGTCGCACAGGCACGGCCCCCGAAAGCCTTCCTCAGGGACTGGAAGCGCGGCTCGATGGAGGGGTTCCTCTTCCCGGCGCTGTACGAGTTCACCCAGTTCACGAG
>JAYTJO010000502.1:0-4326 GCA_043730975.1 Thermoleophilia bacterium
TTCTCGTGGAACGTCTCGCCGTACCGGCGCAGCAGCTCCGTGCGCGGAATGCCCTCGCACGGGTACTCGGGGTGGAGGTCGAACGGCAGCCACTCGACCGCGGCGCCGAACCGGCGCACGAGCCGCTCGGCCGTCCGCTGGCCGATGCGGCAGAACGGTCAGATGTAGTCCGACCAGATCAGGATCTCGTGCGCCGCCATCACGTCAGCCTATGCGGCTCGACCGCGACTCGAGAGCCTTGACGAGCGCCGTGACGGTCTCGTTCACGGGAGCGGCGACGCCCACACTCCGCCCGACCCTCGGAATCGCGCCGTTGATGACGTCGATCTCACAACGACGTCCGGCCCGCAAGTCGAGAAGGAGCGATGGGCGGGCCTGCTGGATCCGGAGACCGAATGTCCGCGCGTACTCGACCGGGTCGTCGAACGAGAGATCGATCCGGAGTGCCCGGGCGACGTCGTACGCCTCGGAGGCGCACCGCGAGGCCACCGCCCACGCACTTGCATCGTCGAGCACCTCGCCGATCGTCCTGTCGAGGATCGCGCATGTCCCGCTGAAGCACACGTTGCAGATGAGCTTCTCCCAGACGAGCGGGCCGACATCGTCGTAGGTCTTCACGTTGAACCCGGCCGCGCGCCAGACCGCCGCGATGCGCTCGAGCCGCTCCGACGCAGGGGCCTCGCGCTCGCCGAGCCTGAGAAGCTCCATCCCCTCGTGGCGGACATGCCCGGGTGCGACGACCGAGGCGCCGAAGCCCCCCGCGACGCCGACCACCGTCCGCTCGGGCCCGAAGATCCCGGCAACCGTATCGGCGCTGCCGAGCCCGTTCTGGATCGGCAGCACGACAGTCTCGGGGCCGGCGAGAACGGTGGCGGCGGTCGAGGCGGCGTGCACGTCCATGGCCTTCGTCGAGACGACGATCAGGTCGACCTCGCCGACCTCTGCCGCCCTCGTCGTCGCACCCAGGCGCACCGTTCGATCGCCTGATGCACCCTCGACTCGGAGGCCGTGCTCGCAGATCGCCGCGACATGCGCCTCCCAGGTGTCCACCACCCAGACGTCGTTGCCGGCGTCGGCGAGCAGCCCAGCGTAGATCGACCCCATGGCGCCGGCCCCGACGACGGCGATCCTCACCGAGGCCCGATCCGGATCGGAGCGAGGGGACGGGCATGAACCCGTCCCCACGGAACCGGCACTCCGTATCCGTACGCCATCCCGGGTCGAATGGTGCGGGACGGCGCACCAGCCGAAGACATTTCCTAGTCCCTCAGCGGCACTGCATACGACGGCATCGGAGCGCCTGTCGCGCCGCGCAGCTTGAGCGGCATCCCGAGGAATGCGAACTCGTACTGCTTCTCCGCCGCGATCTCCTCCATGTCGACGACCTCGATGATCTGCGCGCCCGCGGTCGAGAACATGTAGGCATGAACCGGGAGAAACACGTCCTTCTCCTCGGACGGCAGCACCTCGAGGCCGATCGTGTCGCCTGCGATACACATGGCGCCCGCTTCTTCACAGAGCCACTTGCAAGCCGGCAATCCGATCCCGGGTGTGTTGACGAGGTAGCCGTCGAAGTCGGGCCACACCGTCATGCGGCCGGTACGGACGAGGACGACATCGCCCTTGTTGATCGTGGTCCCCTGCTTCGCGAGCGTGTCCTGGAGATCCTTCGGCGTGATCGCATAGCTGTCCGGAAGACACGTCACCCCGTGCATTCCGGCAACGTCCACGAGGACGCCGCGGGCAATCACCGGCGGGTACTTGTCGAGGCCGCCCTTGTTCCAGATCCGGCTCCCGAGGTTCCTGTCCTCCGTCCACCCGTTCCAGAAGCGGCCGTGGTGCCCCAAGTGGTTGAGCGTGTCGATGTGGGTGCCGCAGTGGGTGTACATGTGGATCGAGTCGCCACAGTACGAGTACTTCTCGTGGACATGGCCTCCGACGCCGGAGAGGTTGTCGTTGATCGAGCCCTGCGGCGTGTGCGTCATCCAGATGCCGTACCCGGGGTCGCCCGCAGCGACCCACGACGGCATCCCGATGAAGTACTCGACGTTGAGATCGAAGACGTGCCTTCCGTCGAGGTGACCGAGGATCGCCGCATTCGTCTCGGGCGTGATCCAGTTGAGGCGCCCGATCTCGTCATCGGGCCCCCAGGGGCTCTTGGACACCTTCAGGCCATCCTGCTCGTGGATCGCCTCGGGAACGAGCTCGGGGTCGGCCATGGTTCTGCCTCCTTTACGTCGTGGGGTGTGAGATCGAGACTACTCGGTTCACGCTCGCGCGCGAAACGTCAAGGCCGTCATAATTGTTCCAGTGGCCACGATCGTCGCACTCCTCGAGGAGTTACTCGACACGACCGGGGCAAGCCGCGTCACATTGCGCCGTGACGTGGATGGCCCCGCCGCGTTCCCGGTCGTCGCCGAGGCGCTGGCGCCAGGCGTCGGTTCGCTGGGCAACGAACGAACCGTGAACCTTACGACGCAGCCGGTCGTTCGCGAGATCCAGCAGGGCCGCCAGGTCGTCCAGGACGATTGCGCGAACGCATACGACGACGCCGACTTCCGGGCGATGCTCGCCGCATACGGGGGTCTGGCGGCGCAGATCGTGACACCGATTCAGATCGCCGGGCGACTCGAGGCAATTCTCTCGCTCCACCAGCTCGGCACGCCACGTCACTGGACCGACGACGAGATCGCCGCGGCGAACGCCACCGCGGATCGGCTGCAGGAGTTGCTGTGAGAGTCACCGGAGAGCACGGCCACAACCGGTGGCACCCCGACATCACGCCCGTTGCGCGTGTCCGACCCGGCGACGTGGTCGTCCTCGAGTGCCTCGACGGCCTCGACGGCCGGCTGACTCGCGAGAGCGTCCATGCAGACTGCGACGGGCTCGATCTCGGCGGTGCGCATCCTCTCACCGGCCCGCTGTTCGTGGAGGGTGCGGAGCCGGGCGACGTCCTCGAGGTCGAGCTCGTCGGGTACGAGACACCCGACTTCGGCGTCACGTCGATCATCCCCGGATTCGGCTTCCTGGCCGATGTGTTCACCGAGCCGTTCCTCGTCCCCTGGGAGCTCGACGCGACCCACGCGCGGTCTCCCGAGCTACCCGGGGTCGCCGTCCCTGCGTGTGTCCACGCCGGCGTGATCGGAGTCGCACCCTCACACGCGCTGATGGAACGGCAACGCGCTCGCGAGGAGCGGATCAGGGCCTCGGGCGGTCCCGTCGCGGACTCGATGCCCGGTAGCGCCGTACCCGAAGCCGCTGCGGGTGGGCTGCGGACGATCCCCCCGCGTGAGACCGGCGGCAACCTCGACATCCGCCGCCTCGTTGCCGGCTCGACGTTGCTGCTGCCGGTTCACGTCTCCGGGGCGCTGCTCTCGATCGGCGATGTTCACTTCGCGCAGGGCGACGGCGAGGTCTGCGGAACCGGAATCGAGATCGCGGCAGTGGTGGCGGTCCGGCTCGGCGTTCGGAAGGCACCGACGTGGGTCCCGCGCTTCCCCGCGTACGTCGCCGCCGCACAGCCGGGTCGCCGACGTTTCGCGACGACAGGAATCCCGGAGGAGCATGGCATGGACCTGACCGCCGCCGCGCGCGCGGCGCTCCTCGCAATGATCGACTGGCTCGAGACCGAGCACGGGCTCTCTCGCTCGGCGGCCTACTGTCTCTGCTCGGCCTGCGTCGACCTGCACCTGTCGCAGGTCGTCGACGTGCCTTACCCACTCGTGTCGGCGCTGATCCCGCTCGACATCTTCGAATCGGAGGTCTCGTGATGACGGTCGATGGGCTCGACGGTGCAGAGGCCGTCGTCAGCGGCGGCGGCTCCGGCATCGGTGCCGCGGTCGTACGGCTGCTCGAGCGAAGCGGCGCGAACGTGCATGTCGCCGATCTCAGCGGCGATCCTCCGGTGGACGTGACCGACCGCGGAACCCTCGATGTGCTCGCCTCGCGAATCCAAGCCGACCACGGTGGGCTCGACGTTCTTGTCAACGCCGCGGGGATCCTGACGCAGAACCTGCCCGTGGACGACATGCCGGCGGACGACTTCCGGCGGAACTACGAGGTCAACGTGATCGGCACGGTCCATGCCTGCCAGGCGTTCGGGCCTCTCCTGCGCGCGCGTCGCGGAGCCGTCGTCAACGTCGCATCGCAGGCCGCGCTCGTCTCTCTTCCGCAGCAGGCTGCATACACCGCTGCAAAGGGTGCGGTAGCTGCGTTGACCCGCTCGCTCGCAATCGACTGGGCCGAGCACGGCGTCCGTGCAAACGCCGTTGCGCCGGGGTTCACGCTGACGCCGATGACCGCAGCGTTCTTCGAGAACGAGGACTT
>JAYTJO010000503.1:0-6447 GCA_043730975.1 Thermoleophilia bacterium
AGGGTTGATCGCATGAGCCAGGCCTCGGAGGGCGACGGCGCACAGGGAACGCTCGGCAAGAAGAACCTCACGACCATGCACGCCGTCGCGCAGGCGCTCGCGATCGGCCCCATGTTCTCGGTCGCGCTCATCCTCGGCGGCGTTTCGCGCCCGGATATCGGCGCGGGCTGGAACGCGACGCTCGCCGTTCTGCTCGCCGGCATCGGCGTGCTCGCGATCGCCTACACGATCTCGCTGTACGCCCGCAAGTACGCGGGCGCGGGTGCCGTGTACGAGTATCTCACGCACGGCGCCCACCCCTGGGCCGGCGTCTTCTTCGCCGGCTTCTTCTTCGTCGGCGCGCTGTTCCTCGGCGGCGGCGGGATCTACCTCGGGCTCAGCGTGCTGATCGACGGGTTCTGGACAACGCATATCTCCGACAGCGGCCCGGCCTGGTGGATCTGGGGCATGATCGCGCTCGGGATCGTTCTCGTGCTCAACTACTACGGCATTCGACTTGCGATTCGCACGATGCTGACGTTCGCGCTCGTCTCGTTCATCCCGATGGTGATCCTCGCCATCGTGATCATCGGCAAGGGCGGCAAGGATGGCAATACGCTCTCGATGTTCGACCCGGGCAAGACGTCGCTGCTCGGCGTCACCGGCGGCGGAGTGCTTGGCGGGATCCTGCTCGGCATCCTCCTCTTCGTCGGCTTCGAGGCTGCCGCCTCGATCGGTGAGGAGTCCGAGGATCCCCACCGCTCGATCCCACGTGCTCTGATCGGCACCGTTGCCGTGGCCGGCGGCTTCTTCGTGCTCATGTCCTACGCGTTCTCGATCGGCTACGGCGAGAAAGCGGTGAGCGAGGGTCTCTGGGCGTTCTCCCCGGGGCCAGTCACCGAGATGGCGACGCTTTACGTCGGTAAGTGGTTCGCAACGATCCTCGAGCTCGTCGTCATTCTCGACGCGATGGCGCTGGCGCTCGCGATCTGCGTGATGATCGGGCGCGGCTTCTTCGCCCTCGGGCGTGACGGGTTGCTCCCGGCATTCTTCGCGAAGACATCGCGTCGCGACACGCCGTGGGTCGGGAACCTGATGGTTGCCGTCGGCGGCATCGGCCTGACACTGCTCGTCTTCGCCACCGACTACTCCTCGCAGTTCGGGTTCGTGGACGAGGCCGGCAAGTTCGTCCCGTTCTTCCCGAACGACCAGTTCGCAACCTTCATCCTCTCCGCCACGATCGGCTCGTTTGCGATCGAGCTCGTCTATCTCGTGCTCGCGATAGCGGCATTCCGGCTGATCCCGTCGAGCGGCAACAAGCCGTGGCAGTACCTGATCGTCGCGGTCGCGGTCGCGACGCCGATTCTCGGGTTCTATGGCGCGCTCAACCCCGAGCCGCACGACAACTCGAACTTCAACTGGGTCGCGGCGGCCTGGACGATCGGGCTCCTCCTGCTCGCTCTGATCTGGTTCGTGATCCTCATCGTGACCCGTCGAGACAAGATCGACAGCGCGGCGGCACACGCGGCCGAGCACCACGGCGTGGCACCGCTCGACGAGACGCTCGGCTACGAGTCGGCCGGCGACACGACCCCGCTGTAGAGGCTTGATGCGCAGTAGAAGCACATCTGGATGCGGCCCTGCACACGGCGGATCGCGTCCGACGAGGACTTCATCAAGGCCACCAGCCTTGACGGAAGTCCTCGTCGAACACGCTCCTTGGTGCAGAACCGCCCCAGACGCACTCCTACTACACATCAAGCCTCAGAGGCGACCGTGACCGAGCTCGCCTGGAACAGCATCGGCGCGGCGGAGGGGGCCCCCGTGGGCTTCCTCCGCCGGGTCGAGATCGAGGGTGCTGCGGTATGCCTCGGGAAGACGGCTGACGGCTGGGTCGCATTTCAGGACACCTGCACACACGAGGACTGCTCCCTTTCCGACGGTGAGCTCGAGGGCGGCGTCATCGTCTGCCCTTGTCACGCCTCGGAGTTCGACCTTCGCACGGGTGACGTGCTCTGCCCGCCGGCCCTGGAGCCGCTCCCGATCTACCAGGCTCGCGTGGAGGACGGTGCGCTCCAGGTACGGCTCGGCCCGCCACCCGCTGCTGCCGCGGCGGTGCACGAACGAGAGGATCACGTCCCGATCGACGTTGCCCGCGCAGCGACAACCGCCGCTCCCTCGGTGGAAGGGCTCGTGCTCGACGACGTCGACCTCACTGACCTTGGCGCCTGGGAGCAGGGAGTGCCCTACGAGTGGCTGACGCTGCTCCGCCGTGAGGCGCCGCTCCACTGGCAGCCCGAGACCGACGGCCGCGGCTTCTGGGTGTTCACGCGCTACGACGACATCGTGCAGATGTCGAAGGAATGGGAGACGTACTCCTCCGAGACCGGCGGGACGTCGCTCGAGGACCTGACCCCGGAGGAGGTCGAGGCGCGGAAGTCGATGCTCGACACCGACCCGCCGGCACACACGAGGTTGCGCGCGCTCGTCAACAAGGGCTTCACCCCGCGCGTCATCAACACCTACGAGGAGCGCATCCGGGCTCTTGCGAGCGGCATCCTCGCGCAGGCATTCGAGCGCGACGCGTTCGACTGGGTCGAGGACGTCGCGTCAGAGATCCCGATGTGGGTCTTCTCGGAGATCATGGGCCTGCCTGTCGAGGACAGGCGCCTCCTGATCGAGCTCGGCGACAAGCTGCTCGGCAACACCGACCCCGAGGTCGTGGGTGAGGAGAACCTGCTGGAACTGACCTCGAACGACCCCGCAATCCGGCTGCTGCCGTTTTCGAGCCCGTTCGCGCCCGAGCTGATCGAGTACGGCTGTCGCCTCGGTGCGGCCCGCCGTCTCGACCCGCGCGACGACGTCACGACGCGCCTCGTCGAAGCGGAGATCGACGGCTCGCGCCTCTCGGAGCACGAGTTCGGGCTCTTCTTCATCCTCCTCACAACGGCAGGGAACGAGACGACAAGGCACACGATCAGTCTCGGCCTGCTCGACCTTCTTGCCCACCCCGACGAGGCCGCGCGGCTGATCGCCGACCCCTCGCTCGCGGGAACCGCCGCCGACGAGATCCTCCGACGCGCGCACCCCGTGCATCACTTCAGGCGGACGGCCACGCGCGACATCACGATCCACGGCCGCCGGATCAAGTCCGGCGATAAGGTGACGATGTGGTACGCCGCCGGCAACTACGACGAGGAGAAGTTCGCGGATCCGTACCGGCTCGACCTCGGGCGTCAGCCGAACCGGCACCTCACGTTCGGCCTCGGTGGGCCCCATTTCTGCCTCGGGGCGCACCTCGCGAAGCTGGAGGTCAAGATCTGGCTCGAGGAGATGATCCCGTACCTCGAGCGCATCGAGCTTGCGGGCACCCCGACCCGACTGCGCTCGAACTTCTTCAACGGCATCAAGCGCCTGCCCGTGCGGGTGCGCTCCTGACCACCACGGCTGAGGAGGCATCGAGTTGAGCTTGCACCAGGAGGCCGAATCGGCCGCGAGGACAATGAGCGGCCTCGGCGTACGCGCTGTCAGGTTGCTCTACACCGACCTGCACGGCGTTGCTCGAGGCAAGGACATCCCGATCGGCCACTTCGCAGGCATGTGCGAGGAGGGCGTCTCCTTCTGCGCCGCGGTGATGGGAACCGATCTCCGGCACACGCCGGTCGTCGGCGGCGAGGAGGGCTACATCGATCTCGCGATCCGGCCCGACCTCGACACGCTTCGTGCCGTGCCGTGGCAGCCGGAGGTTGCCTGGTGCCTTGGTGAGGCGTGGACGCTCGACGGTGCCGATCACTATCCGTCCTGCCCGAGGGCGCTGCTGCAGCGCGTGGTCGACGCCTATGCAGCCCGCGGCCTCGAACCGATCGTCGCGCCCGAGCTCGAGTTCTTCCTCACGGAACGCGACCCGGAGGCCCCGAACGGCCTGCGCCGCTACGTCGACGAGCTCTCCCGCGTCTACACCGTGGGCGCGGTCTCCGACCCACGCGGGATCGTCCTGAGGATGCTCCTCGCGTGTGATGACCTCGGCCTGCAGGCGTTCGCGGCAAACCACGAGTACATGAACTCCCAATACGAGATCAACGTGAAGCACTCCGGTGCGCTCGACGCTGCGGATCGCGCGTTCATGCTGAGGACAGCCGTCAAGGAGCTCGCAGTCCAGGAGGGGATGCTCGCGACGTTCATGGGTCGCCCGTTCTCGGATCAGGGTGGGTCGGGATTCCACGTCCATCTCTCCCTCAACACCGACGACGGCAAGAACGCCTTCGCCGATGAGGGCGGCCCCTATGGGCTCAGCCCGCTGGCGGCGAACTTCATCGCCGGTGTGATCGACCACGCGCAGGGACTGCAGGCAATCCTCGGGCCGACGATCAACTCCTACAAGCGACTCCTACCCGACAGCCTCGCTCCCACGCACGCGAACTGGGGCCACGACAACCGGACGGCCTTCTGCCGGGTTCCGAACGAGCGTGGCTCTCGGGCTCGCGTGGAGGTTCGGACCGCTGACGGCGCTGCCTGCGCGCACCTGATGATCGCAGCGCTCCTGCTCGCGGGCCTCGACGGCATCGAGCGCGATCTTGCTCCACCCGAGCCTGTCGTCGGTGATGCCTATCGCATGGACGACGCCCACGCAGGATCGGCGCTGCCCTCCGATCTCGGAACTGCGCTCGACGCTCTCGAGGCGGACACGGTGCTCACCGAGAAGATCGGCAAGAGCCTCGTCTCCACCCTTGTCGCGATGAAGCGGTTCGAGGTGGAACGGTTCACCGAGGCCGTCGGCGAGCTCGACGTCGAGGTCGTTACCCAGTGGGAGATCGACGAATATGCTGCCCATCTCTAGTCCCGAAGGACGCTGCGTCAGCGTCGAAGTCGACGGTAAGGCGCGCTGGGGACGCCATGTCGGCGAGGAGATCATCCTCTCCGACGGTCTCCGGATCGCGGAGGCGTCGGCGGACTATCTCGCTCCGGCCCACCCGTCGAAGATCCTTGCCGTGCATCTCACCTACGGGAGTCGCGTCCGCGAATACGAGGCAAAGACGCCGCCCGAGCCCTCGTACTTCATGAAGCCGCCGACGACCCTGAACGGGCATCGCCGGCCGGTGCTGATGGCCCGCGGCTCGCGATTCCTCAACTACGAGGGGGAGCTCGCCGTGATCATCGGGCGCCGGATGAAGGGTGTGCCGATCGACGAGGTTCTCGACTACGTGGGTGGCTACACGTGCGCAAACGACGTCGGGATGCACGACTTCCGGCACGCCGACCGTGGCGCCATGCTGCGCGTCAAGGGCCAAGATGGCTTCCTCCCACTCGGCCCGGAGCTCGTGCCGGCGGCGGAGTTCGACCCGACCGACTTCACGCTGCGCACGCACCTGAACGGCGAGGTCGTGCAGGAGGCGACCGCCGACGACCTCCTCTTCCCGGTCGCCTACCAGCTCGCGGACATCTGCCGACTGATCACGCTCGAGCCGGGTGATGTGATCCTCACCGGCACGCCTGCGAACTCGCGGCCGATGAAGCCGGGCGATGTCGTCGAGGTCGAGATCTCCGGCATCGGGCGCCTGACGAACACGATCGAGGAGTGGGACGTCGACCTCGCCGGCCCGGGAGAGCAGATGCAGGTCTCGGCGCAGACGCTTCACGTTGCGCTCGCGATCCCGGAGGACGAGGCGGAGCGGATAGTCGCGGAGGGGCGCGAGGCTTGATCGAACTACGGCGCATCGACCACGTCTGCCTCGGCGTCACCGACGTGGACGAGGCGGCCGCGCGCTGGGCGGTTCAGTTCGGGCTCCTCGATCGGGGTCGCGACGGGGGACGCGCGCTTCTCTCGTGCGACGACGAGCCGTACAGCCTCGAGCTCGCGCTGGGGGAACATCCGGGGCACGATCACACCGGCTTCGAGCTCGCGCGCAGTTGCTCGCTCGATGACGTTCGCGCCCACCTGCGGTCGCTCGGAATCCACTGGCAGGAGCTGGAGGGAAGCGTCCTCCTGGTCGACCCTGACGGACGGGGCGTGCAGATCATGCCGTACCGAAGCCAGGAGCCCTGGGTCATCCACGCCCGCCGGTCGACGACCGTCCGGCCGGGGGCGCCACGAAAGCTCGGCCACGTGAACTGCCTCAGTTCCCACTTCGACGAGTCGATCCGGTTCTACACCGAGGTCCTCGGGATGACGGTCTCGGACAGGCTGGGCGAGGCCGGGATCTGGTTCCGGATCAACACCGACCACCACGTGATGGCGCTGATCGACATGACGCCGGGCCATTTCCACCATCTCGCGTTCGACACAGTGGACATCGGGCAGATGCGCGACCTGCTCGACCACCTCGCGCGGCATGGCCGTTGGCTCGGTTGGGGGCCGACGCGACATGGAGTCGGTGGGAACATTGCGAGCTACGTACGGATCGTCGAGGAGGAGTGTTTCGTCGAGCTCTACTGCGATATGGAACAGCTGCAGGTTGACCACGAACCGCG
>JAYTJO010000504.1:0-4433 GCA_043730975.1 Thermoleophilia bacterium
GCGGGCCTGATCGCAACGGGAGCACTCGATGCCGCACTCACCGCGGGGCGGCCCGGCCGGGCCGCGATCGACGTCTTCGACGACGAGCCTGCAACGAACGACCCCGTCCTCCGCCACGCGTCTGTTCTCGCCACGCCGCACCTCGGATACGTGACATGGGAGACGTACGAAAGCTACTTCGCGGAAGCTTTCGCGCAGCTCGATGCGTTCGCCACCGGAGCGCCGATCGGGGTTGTGAATCCCGAGGCGATCACGCCGACCTAGCGAGGAACCGCGTCAGCCCGCGGTAGGCGGACGGGTCGCCGCGCGCGTCGCGTCGACATCACGGCCGATCTGGGCCACGAGATCGTCCTCCGAGTCGAAGGCGTTCTCGTCCCTGAGTCGCTCCCACACCTCGACGATGAGCCGCTTGCCGTAGAGATCGCCGTCAAAGTCGAGCAGATATGGCTCGATCCGCCGCTCGGTCCCGCCGTAGTGCGGGTTCGTGCCGATCGAGACGGCTGCCCGATGGCCGAGCGCTGCGCCAGCGTAGATGCCGTAGAGCGGGCAGACGGAATGTGGATCGAGCGCCAGATTCGCCGTTGGATACCCGAGCGTGCCGCCACGCTGATCCCCGGCAACGACGATCCCGTCTAGCTCGTACGGCCGACCGAGCATCGCGGCGGCTCCGCGGACGTCTCCCGCCTGCAACGCGTGTCGGATCGCCGACGAGGAGACGCCTGGAACCATCTCGACCTCGAGGATCTCGAACCCCAGACGTTCGAGCATCGCAAGGTCGCCTCGACGACGCGCCCCGAACCGAAAGTCCGCTCCGGCCGCGACTGCCTCGGCGCCGATTCCCCGCAGGTACCGCTCGGCGAACATCTCGGGCTCGAGCGCCATCAGCTCCGGAGTGAACGACGCGATCAGCGTCGCCTCGGTACCGGCCTCATCGAGGAGCTCCAGTCGCCGCTCCAGTGTCGAGATCAGCTCGACGTGGTTCCCGAGGGCGATGCGCGGATGCGGATCGAACGTGATCACCGTCGGCGCGAGTCCCGTGTCGATCGCCGCCTGGACGACGCTCCGATGCCCCCGGTGCAGGCCGTCAAACGTGCCGATCGCTACCGCACGCGGCTGCCGATCGAGCTGCCCGGGCGCGTGCGCGATACGCATCAGTGACTCCCTGTCGATCCCGCGCCCTGACCGTCTGCCGGCTCTGTCGCCTGGACAGGGGCCTGCGCCGCGGCTCGACTGCGGTCGCCGTCCGCTCGGCTCCGACGGTCTGCGTCAGCCTCGGCCAGCGTCAGCCCCACGCGGCTGAGCGCATCCTCGATCGGAATCACCCGTTCGGCGTCGGCCTCCGCGACCGTGAACGGTCCGACCTCCGTTCTGCGCAGAGCCCTGCAATGCCCGCCGAGTACGTCGGCGATCGAGCGGACGTAGGTGCCCGAGCTGACGGCCACGTCCAGCGTCGCGATGCCGTCTGTATACGCGATGACGTCGAGTGCGTCGACACGCGAGCGGCGCAGAGGCATTTCGACGGCGATGCCCTTGCGATGCAGGCGATAGGCGCGCTCACCACCGATCTTCACGGCGGATGCCGCGGGAATCGGCAGCTCGACGTCCCCACGGAGGGCCGCGAGCGATGCCTCGAGCTCCGCGGGGCTCGGCGGCTCGTGCGCGTCGAACGGGTCGCCCTCGGGATCGCCGGTCGTCGTCCGATATGAGAGGTCGACATCGGTGAGGTAGCGCTTTGGTAGCCCGACAAAGCATGATGCAAGTCTAGTTGCCCTACCGGACAACAAAAACAGGAGCCCGGTCGCAAATGGATCCAGCGTCCCGGCGTGACCGGTCTTCGCCCGCGTGCGGGCACGCACCCCTGCAAGAACCGCGAACGACGACGGCCCCGCCGGCTTGTCGACGAGGATCACGCCGGTCGGATCGAGTCCCTTCGGAATCGCCACCGCGCCCGCCGTTCCTTCAGACCGACGGGATCGGAAGCACCGTGAACTCGGCCACGATGAAGGAAATGACTTCGTCGAGCGGGAGGTCGCTCGAGAATCCGGCGGCCTGCTGATGCCCGCCACCATTCGACTTCCGCGCTATCGCCGAGACGTCGACCCGATCGGTCGACGACCTCAGCGAGATCTTCCGGGCAGGGCCGCTGTCGCGCGGTGGCTCCCGGATCAGAGCCGCGAGCTCGACTCCTTCGACCGCACGTAGAACGTCGATGATTCCCTCCGAATACGGCTCCACTGCCCCGACCTCATCGAAGTCATCGCGAAGCAGATACGAGATCACAATGCCTCCCCCTGCGTGGAGCGAAGCTCGCTCGAGGGCTCGAGCAAGAAGCTTCAGCTTCGCGAAGTGCATCGACTCGTAGACGCTCTGAAAGACACGCTGCGGCTCTGCGCCCGCCTCGACAAGGTCTGCCGCCAGGCGAAGCGATCTCGGTGTCGTGTTCGAATACTGGAACCGCCCGGTGTCGGTGACGAGTCCCGTGTAGAGCGCCTCGGCGATCGCCGGCGTCAATGATAGTTCCGCTTCGACGAAGAGATCGGCCAGGAGCTCCGCGGTCGACGATGCCGCGTCGGCGACAAGGTTGACGGTGCCAAAGCGCGTGTTGTCGTGATGATGGTCGATGTTGACGACGATGGGTGCCTCGAGCAGCCGAGGATCCGTGAGCCGCGTCTCCTGCGCACAATCGACAGCGACGAGCACGCGGTCGGACTGATCCGCCGGGATCGCCCGGAGAAGTCCAGCGCCGGCAACATCGAGGAACCCGTACTCCCCCGGGAGCGGCGTCTCGCCGACGAGCACCATGACGCTGTCCTTCCCGAGCTCGACAAGAGCAAGGTGCATCGCGAGCAACGACCCGAGGGCGTCTCCGTCAGGATTCTCGTGGGAGGTGACGAGAAATCGATCGTTCCCACGCAGCACATCGACGACGGCGGCAATCTCACTTGTCGTCGTCATCGTCCGTCACCTCTTCAGGACCGGGATCGAGATCGTCGATCAGCTTCGACATCCGCACGCCGTCCTCGACCGACGGATCGTATTGGAAAATGAGCTGGGGAGTCCGTCGCAAACGGAGGTCGTGATTGACCCGCGACTGGAGGATGCCTGCCGCGCCTTCGAGCGCCGTCAGCGTCGCCTGCCGACGCTTCTCGCTGCCGTAGACGCTCAGCCACACGGTTGCCTGCGCAAGGTCGGAGGTCGTGACGACACCGGTTACCGTGACGAAGCCGATACGAGGATCCTTCAGGGTCGGGATCGTCTCGGAGACGACCGCCTTGATCGCCTCGTCGACACGGCGCATCCGCGGTGATCGCGACGGATTTCGCGTCACAGGGATCGACTCCATGGGCGCAGCCTCCATCGCGTCGACAGCAGAGCCGCGTAGGGGGCTGGCGCAGCCTGTCCCGGGAGCGAGTGGATGCCCCACCTGCCTGAGGGGCACGCCGGCAAGACGCATTGCGGGGCGACGCTAGTCATCGAGCGAAACCAGATCGCGCTCGTGCGAGAGCAACTCGAAGTCCTGCCCCGAGAGCCACCGCTCCGCCGTGTCCAGAAGTCGATCGACCTCCCCTGCCTCGCGGGCGACACACGCGAGAGTCAGGCGCGTCCGCTGCCAGACGTCGTGGTGATCGACCTCGGCGATCGAACAGGCAACGCGGTTTGACAGCTGCGCTTTCACCGAACGAAGGTGCATGCGCTTCTCCTTCAGCGAGTGGCTCTCGGGGAAGAGGAGCTCGAAGGAGTAGATGCCGATGAAGCCCGTCGCCACGCTCCTATTGAAGCGGTCGCGGCGGTCGTATCGTCCCGTTGCGGTGGAAGCGCACATGCGCTGAGGCGATCGCGTGAAGCCAAACGACTGAGATTGGCCGACGCGATGCTCTGACACGGCCGGGCGACTGGCGGCCGAAACGGCCGATAGGGTCACTCTTCGTCGGCGTCGTCGTCAGCCGGTGCCTCGGCCGACTCGGCGGCTGCCGCAGGCGCCGGCGCACGGACGGCCTCGGCAAGATCTGTCCGCTCGATCTGCTTCGTCTCGTACGCCTCGAGGATGTCGCCCTCCTTGAGGTCGTTGTACCCCTCGAGCAGGATCCCGCACTCGAAACCCTCGGCGACCTCGCGCGCATCGTCCTTGAACCGCTTCAGCTGCGAGATCGACGTGTCGTAGATCTCGGTTCCGTCTCGAACCACGCGCACCTGCGCGTTGCGCCGAATCGTCCCGGTCGTGACCATGCAGCCCGCGATCGTGCCGAGGCGAGAGACCTTGAAGAGCGCGCGTACCTCGGCCTCGCCCATCGTCTCCTCGGTCTGCACGGGGGTGAGCATGCCGACGAGCGCCTGCTGGATCTCGTCGGTGAGCTGGTAGATGACGCGGTAGGTTCGAATGTCCACGCCTTCGCGGTCGGCCAGTGCGCGAGCTTCGGCGCTCGGGCGCACGT
>JAYTJO010000505.1:0-2266 GCA_043730975.1 Thermoleophilia bacterium
CCGCTGATCACGAGCGCGCGGAGTTCATCGAGCTCGAGATCGATCGCGACGGCAGTCGTCTGATCGAGCAGCGGGTGGCGCGCCTCGCGGAGAACGACACCAGGGCCCGCCGTGACGATCGCACCGCGCCAGCTTCTCGAGAGGCTTCCGCAGGCAAGGGCGAGGTCGAGACGTGCCGTGGCCGTGACGAGGTGCTCGAGCGCCAAGGCCTGCGCGCCAACGAGAGACGAGAGGTTCCTCAGGATCCGCGTCACCTCGTCGCGCTCGGCGATCTCTGCCTCGCGCAGCCGGTTCGAGTCGTCGACCGCCGCAAACGGCTCGACGAACAGTGTCTGTCCCGAGCCGGAAGAGTCGTGCACGATCCCGGGCACGCGCCCTCGCGCCGATGCGCGGAGCGCGAGTACCGGCCGCCCGCCGCGCTCGGTGACGAAGTCATCCTGGAGGTACTCGGCGAGTGCCGGGTCGCGCGCGATCTTGCGGAGACGTTCCGCGAGCTTGCCGCGACCCTCGCGCAGCACTCGCCGGAGTCGGCGCAGCTCGGGCGAGGCCGAATCGCGCAGATCGGATCCGTCTTCCTCGATGGTGCGCCCGATCTCCTCGGCGATCGAGAGTAGCGACGTATCGATGTCGGCAACAAGATCGATCAGCGCCGGAATGCCGTCTCGGTCGGCGAGGCCTCGGCGTGCCGTCACGCCCACCTGAATCGTGCGCCCGACGTGCATCAGGGTGCGCGTGTCGAGTGCGCTGCCGCGTGCTGCGAGCTCTGCGGCCTCGCTCACGTCCGTGGCGCCCCCGAGGTCGGGCTCGACGGATGCCTCGATCAGCGAGATCGCCTCACCTGTCTGCTGCTGGCGTAGACGCACGACGGCCATGTCGGGCGACGGCCGGAGGGCTTCGGCGAGGGCGGATCCGGGGTCGCTCGCGGCCGCAGCGGACAGTCGGGCCAGTACAGCAGGGAGCTCGAGCAGTTCGAGGTCGTGCTCACGCATGGTGCGAGTGTACGACGGCGCGCGGGCCGTGGCTTCGGACGGGCTCAGTCTGGTGGTGGTTCGTAGACGGGCTGGGGGATGCCGGCATCGAACGTCACCTCACGCTCGTGCGGGGTGATGCGCCCGGCCTTGATCTCCTCGACGAAGTGGCAGGCGACGATGTGATCGTCAACCGCTCTAAGCAGCGGCTCCTCTTCGGCACACCGCGTCTCCTGGACGAACGGGCAGCGGGTGTGGAATCGGCAGCCGCTCGGTGGGTTTGCGGGGCTCGGGAGATCTCCCTGCACCCGGATCGGCTGCCGGGTGCGCTCGACGACGGGGTCGGGAATCGGGATCGCCGACAGGAGCGTGATCGTGTACGGATGCAGGGGGTTGTCGTACAGACCGTCCGCCGGCGCCACCTCGACGACCTTGCCGAGGTACATGACGACGATGCGATCCGAGATGTGCCGGACGACCGCGAGATCGTGGGCGATGAACAGGAACGTGAGATCGAGCTTGTCCTGCAGCTCCTCCAGGAGGTTCACGATCTGGGCCTGAATGGAGACATCGAGGGCCGAGACGGGCTCGTCGCAGACAAGGAACTGGGGATTCAACGCGAGCGCCCGGGCGAGCCCGATCCGCTGGCGCTGACCGCCCGAGAACTCGTGGGGGTAGCGGTCTGCGGCATCGCCGGGGAGGCCGACGACGGCGAGCAGCTCCTGCACGCGCTTGCCGACCTCCTTTCCGCTCGAGACGTCGTGCGTGCGGAGTGGCTCACCCACGATGCGCGCGACCGAGTGCCTCGGGTTCAGTGACGAATAGGGATCCTGGAAGACCATCTGCATCCGCCGGCGAACAGGTCTCAGGTCGTTGTCGCTCATTGTCGTTATGTCGATACCGTCAAAGGTGATCCGGCCCGACGTCGGCTCATAGAGGCGCAGAATTGCGCGCCCGAGCGTCGACTTGCCGCACCCGGATTCACCGACCAACCCGAGCGTTTCGCCCCGCTCGATCGTCAGCGAGACACCGTCGACGGCCTTCACGTCACCGACGTGGCGGTTGAACAGGATGCCGCTCGTGAGTGGAAACCACACCCGAACGTCATCCAGCTCGACGAGCGGCCCACCGCTCGACCCCGTCACGCCGATGCCTTTTGCCGCGACCGCTGCCACATGTCCTCGTCTGGCGGGTTGAAGCAGGCCGCGCTGTGCTCCTGCTCCATCACGCCGAGCTCGGGCAGCTCGACCGTGCAGCGCTCGGTGCGGTACACACAGCGGGGAGCGAAGGGGCAGGAT
>JAYTJO010000506.1:0-9902 GCA_043730975.1 Thermoleophilia bacterium
GGCGTCGCGTCGACGGCGATCACGGGCTCAGCGCCTACGGCAACCGCCGCCATCAGCGCAGAAAGGCCGACCCCACCGCACCCGATGATCGCGACCCGATCGCCGGGCCGAACGCCGGCCGTGTTCCAGACCGCGCCGACACCGGTTGTCACGGCGCACCCGACGAGACCGGCGACGTCGAACGGAACGTCCTTCGGGATCACGACACACGACTTCTCGGGCACAACGCACGCCTCGGCGAACGTCGAGAGGAACGAATAGTGATAGACAGGCTCGCCGTCGCGAGAGAGGCGGGTCGTTCCGTCCATCAGCCCCCCTGTTTCCATGTGCGGCCAGGCCGAGGAGCAGAGCTGCGGCAAGTTGCGCACGCACTCGGCGCAGGTACCGCACGACGGCGTCCAGGAGAGTGCGACGTGATCGCCGACAGCGACACGGGTCGTGCCCAGTCCGATCGCCTCGACCACGCCCGCGCCCTCGTGCCCGAGCACCGCAGGGCACCGCGTCTCCGCAGTCCCATCGATCGCGTTGTAGTCGGAATGGCAGACGCCGGACGCGCCAAGGCGCACGAGCGCCTCCCCTGGCCCGGGCGGTGCGAGATCGAGCTCCTGCACGTCGAACGGCCCACCCGTCGCCTCGAGAACGGCAGCGCGAATCTTCACGGAGTGGCGACCGCTGAGGCTTCCGGCGGGCCAGCCGCCTGCATCGCGCGCAGCTCGTCGAGCGGGATATGGCAGCGCATCAGGTGGTTCTCCCCCACCTCGACGAGCGGCGGCTCGGTCTCGTCGCAGATCGCGCCGATCCTCCGCGGGCAGCGGGTGTGGAAGACACAGCCGCTCGGAGGGTTCGCCGCGCTCGGAATGTCTCCGTCGAGCTTGATCCGCACGCGCTCGCCACCATCGACGTTCGGCACCGCCGAGAGCAGCGCCTCGGTGTACGGATGATGCGGCCCCTCGTAGACGGTCTCGGAGAGACCGAGCTCCATCAGCCGCCCGAGGTAGAGCACGGCGATCCGGTCGGAGACATAACGCACGACTCCGAGATCATGGGAGATGAAGAGATACGAGACCTGCTGTTTCGCCTGCAGCTCGACGAGCAGATTGAGGATCGCGGCCTGAACCGAGACGTCGAGGGCCGAGGTCGGCTCGTCGCAGACGACGAGCTTCGGGTTACCCGCGAACGACCGGGCAATTGCCAGGCGCTGCTTGAGCCCACCCGAAAGCTGCCCCGGCTGCGCGCTGACGTATCGCTCGGCAAGGCGCACGGAATCCATCAGCTCGAGCGTCCGAGCCTCTGCGGCAGCCCCGGTCATGCCGGTCAGCTTCTTCAAGGATCGGCGCATGATCTTGCGCACGGAGTGACGCCGATTCAGTGCGGAATCCGGGTTCTGGAAGACGATCTGCAACGCTCGCATGTCCTCTTGCGACCGCCCCTTGAGGGTTCCGGAAAGCTCCCGGCCGTCGAATCGGACGGAACCCGACGTCGGATCGACGAGGCCGAGAAGCGATCGCGCAAGCGTCGTCTTGCCGCTGCCCGACTCGCCGACGAGCCCGAGAGTCTCACCCGGCCAGATCGCCGCGGTGACTCCGACGAGGGCGTGGACATCGTGCCCTTGCTGCTTGAACACCTTGCCGAGGTCGTCGAAGCTGAGCAGTGGCTCCGCCGTCCGATCGACGGCCGGCAGCACCAGTTCCGCGACCGTCTCGCGCGGCAGGGTCTGGGCCTGCTCGTGGAAGTGGCACCGACTCATGTGACCGCCGCCGATCGAGTGGGCCTCCGGCACCTCCGTGTGACAGCGATCGACCGCGAGCGTGCAGCGGCCGGCGAAGACGCAACCCGGCAGCTCCTCGCCGACGTTCGGCATGAATCCCGGGATCGTGTCGAGCCGCCCGTGATCCTTGCGCACGCCGCCCCGTGGCACGCAACGCAGCAGGCCGACAGTGTAGGGATGCCGCGGATCGGCGAGGATCGTCTCGGTATCGCCCTCCTCGACGAGGCTGCCCGCGTAGAGCACGCCGACGCGATCACACATCTTCCGGATGATCCCGAGGTTGTGGCTGATGAAGAGCACCGACGTATGCAGCTCTGCCTGAAGAGCTGCGACGAGATCGAGCACTTCTGCTTCAACCGTCGCATCGAGACCGGTGGTCGGCTCGTCGAGAATCAGCAGGGCAGGGTCGGTCGCAAGAGCCATTGCAATGACAACGCGCTGCTGCATGCCGCCCGAGAGCTGATGAGCGTAGCGCCCCATCACGGAACCCGGGTCGGCGATCTGCACGCGCTTGAGCGCCTCACGGGCCATGTCGGTCGCCTCGCTCGCGCTCGCACCGCGGATCTTGAACACCTCGGCGACCTGCTTGCCGACCCGAATCGAGGGGTTCAGCGCCGCGCCAGGGTTCTGGTAGACCATCGAGACGGAGTTCGAGCGGAGGTTCCTCAGCTCGCTGGACGAGAGAGCGAGTGCATCGCGGCCGTCGATCGTGATCCCACCGGAGCGGACCCGGCCGTTGCGCGGCAGGTAGTTGACGATCGCAAGCGCGGCGGTCGACTTGCCACACCCGGACTCTCCCACGAGCCCGTACGCCTCGCCACGCTCCACGTTCAACGTCACCCCGCGCAGCACCTGGCGATCGGTGCTTCGGATCCGGTAGACGACGTCGAGGTTGTCGAGCTCGAGCGCCAACGGCGCCCGCTCTTCGGGCGGAGTGAGCTCGCCAGCCGGTGCTATGACCTCGCTCATTCGTCCACCACCTGCTGGAGACCGTCGGCGACCAGGTTGACGGCGATCACGAGCGTCGTGATCGCAAGGCAGGCGAAGAGCACCGTCCACCAGTAGGTGCCGGCGCTGAGGAGCGTGTAGTTCTCGCTGATCTGCAGCGACCAGTCCGGCGACGGGGGCTGGACACCGAATCCGAGAAAGGTGAGCCCGGCGACTGCGAAGATCGCGTACCCGAGCCGGACGGTCGTCTCGACGATGATCGGCCCCATGATGTTCGGCAGAATCTCGACGAACATGATGTACGGGCCCCTTTCACCGCGCAGCCGAGCAGCCTGGACGTAGTCGAGCTGCCCTTCGCCGAGGACGGTGGCGCGAACGGTTCTGGCGATCGGCGATGTAAAGATGAGCCCGATCACGAGGATCAGGGTGATGTTCGACGAGCCGAGCGCCGTCAGAACGGTGACCGCGATCACGATCAACGGCAGCGCCAGGATCGCGTCGACGATCCGGCTGATCACGTCGTCGGTGATGCCTCCGAAGAATCCCGTGATCAGGCCGATGATCGTGCCAAAGACGATCGCGATCAGGGTCGCGGCCGGAGCCACGCGCAGCGACGACTGGGCGCCCGCGAGGACGCGGGAAAAGATGTCACGCCCGAACTGGTCGGTTCCGAACCAGTACGTCGAGCTCGGCGCCTTGAGAATCGCGTCCGTCTGCTCGAGTGGATCGTGTGGTGTGAACGCGGACCCCGTGATTGCCCAGAACACCCAGAAGAGGATGATCAGGCAGCCGACGATGAATGTCTTGGAGCGAAGGAGTTGCCTGACCATTTCCTTCCGGGCGATCTTGGCTTCGCTTGGAACGAGCCCGGCAGCGGGCTCGAAGCCAGCAGCGTCATCGGTCATCGCGCTCATTCGCCACCTCCAAACCGAACTCGCGGATTGAGGAGCGAATAGAGGATGTCTGCAAACAGGGTGGCGAGGAGGTAGACGATGCCGACGAGCATCACGCCCGTCTGGAGCACCGGGTAATCCTTGTTTTGCGCGGCCGTGTAGATGCGTAGGCCAATGCCGTTGTAGTTGAAGATCTTCTCGATCACGAGCAGGCCACCGATCAGGTAGCCAACCTGCGTCGCGACGACGGCGATCGTCGGCAGCAGCGAGTTTCGGAGGACGTGCGTGCCGACCACCTGCCGCTTCGTGAGCCCCTTCAAGTAGGCGGTGCGCGTGTAGTCGGCGTCCACGGAATCAACGACGCTCGATCTCGTGATGCGGGCGATGTAGCCGAACTCGACGGCAACGAGGGCAAAAGCCGGCAGGAGGAGATATTCGATCTGGGTCAGTGGATTGGCACCCGGCGGCGCCGTCGCCGAGACAGGCAGCCAGTCGAGCCAGAGACCGAAGAGCAGGATGAAGACGATCGCGGTGACGAACTCCGGGATCGCCGTGAAAGACACACCCGTGACCGTGATGAACCGGTCGCTGAAGCTGTTGCGGCGCAGGCCCGCGATGACGCCGCCGAGGATGCTGAGCGGAACGAGGATCACGAACGCCACTGCAGCGAGCTTGACCGAGTTCGAGAACGCCGGCCCGAGGAGGCTCGTCACCGAGACCTCGGCCGTTCCGACCGAGTACTGGAGGGAGCTGCCGAAGTCGCCGTGGACGAAGCCGCTAACCCAGTCCCAGTACTGCTCGAGCAGGGGCCGATCGGCGCCTGCTTTGCGATTAAAGATCTCGACGTCGCGCTCGCTTGCGAACGGGCCGAGGACGTTCCTGCCGATGTTCCCCGGGAGGAGCGAGGCTGCGGCGAAGACGAGCACGCTGAGAATAAAGAGCGTGATCAACGCAAGTCCGAGCCGCTTCAACAGGAACCGAAGAATCCGAGCGCCTCCTCAATGAATTCGGCCGGGCCGCTGCAGCGTGCAGCGACCCGGCCTGAACAACGATGCTTCTCGAGCTATCCGAGCGACGTCTTCGACAGATCCATCGTGCCGATCGCCGACGCCTTGAAGCCCTTGACCTTCTTCGAGCCGGCCATCGTCCAGTTGTAGAAGTACGGGATGATGACGGGCGTGTCGCGCAGCAGGAGCCGAGCTGCAATGCCGGTGTACTTCCGTTGCCCCTTCAACGTCAACGATGCGGAGTAGGCGTCGAACGCCTTGTCGAACGCCGGGTTCGCGTAGTTCGAGGAACTCCAGACGCCACCGGACTTGAAGGCGGAGCTGGTCACAACGTTCGGGACCGCCCGGTGACCGTAGTCCGTGATGTTGAGCGGCGTGTTCAGCCACGGCGTCGTCCCGCGCCCGGTCGCGCCACCCGAGTACGTCCCACCGTAGTAGGCGTCAGAGGTTATGATGTTGAGCTTGATGTTGATGCCGACCTTCTTCGCCGAAGCCGCGACAATCTGGGCCAGGGCCGGGATCTCGATGTACTTCTGCGTCGTCATCGTGACCTCGAAGCCCTTCGGATAGCCGGCCTGGGCGAGCAGCTTCTTGGCCTGCACGAGGTCTTGCTTGCGCTGCGGGACGGTCGGGTCAGAGGACGGGTAGATCGACGCGAACGGCGAGTCGTTACCCGGGATGCCGAAGCCGTTGAACAGCTGCTTGATGATCTTGGGCCGGTCGAGCGTGAGCGCAAGGGCCTGCCGGACGCGACGATCCTTGAACGGCTTGACAGCCGCGGCCGTCGAGACGAGCATCGAGATCTCGCGATGCGGGGTGCCCTTCGCGGTGATGATCTGAATGTTCGGGTTGTTGAACAAGGCCCGGCTGTCCGAGAACGACACCTGGCTGATCATGTCGATCTGGTTGCCGAGGAGTGCCGCCGTCACTGCCGCAGCGTCCGTGTAGTAGGTGACATCGACGCCGTCGAGCGGTGCCGAGCCACCCCACCAACCGGGGTTACGATCGAATTTTGCACCGAGGCCAGGCGAGTACGACGTGAGCCTGAATGCACCGGTCGTCGTGCCACCCTTCGAGAACGAGCCCAGCTTGTAGCTCGACGGCTGGATGATCGACTGGTACGTCGTATTGCTCGCCAGGTACGGAAACGCTGCCGTCGGGGCATCGAGGTAGAAGACGACCGTCTTGCCACCGTTCGCCGCCTGAATGTTGCCTGCCTTGAGAACGCCCTTGAATGCGGAGAGGGCACCCGAACCGCCGTTCGGGTCAGTGCACCGATTGAACGTTGCGATGACATCAGCGGCCGCGAACGGCGAGCCATCCTGGAACTTGACACCCTGGCGCAGGTTGAACGCCCACTGGGTGCCATCCTTGTTGGGCTTCCAGTTGAGCGCAAGCCGCGGCGAGAGAGTGTTGTCCTGGTTTGTGGCAGTGAGGAACTCGCCGCAGATCGTGCCCGTCGCGAGGCGACCGTGGTCGGCGAACTGGTGCGGCTCGAGCGCTCCAGTGGGGCCTGGGATGATGCCGAGGCGAAGCCGGCCGCCGGCCTTGACGGCCCTGGGTGCCGCCGAAGCAGCTGATGCGTACCCGGCGGTTCCGAGCGCGGCCCCGATGGCCGTTGCGGAAAGACCGATGACGCTCGCGTGCCGCAGGAAGTCGGCACGGTTCGCCTGGCCCGTCAGGAACTCGTCGATCAGAGCGTTGTCAAGCTCGCTCGCCTCTGTCTGGCGGAACTCGTCGAGCCGCCTCAGTGAATCTCGTTCCATATGACTCTCTCCCTCGCCTTCTGCTGTCGACATCGATCTGGACATGAGTGTGGACGTACCATCGCGATCAAAGTTTGACGTACTGCCGAAACCCTACGCGAGACCCCTCTTCAGTTGTTCCGTGCTACCGATGGACTACCGTCCCACCCTGAAGGTGTTCTTATGACAGATCCGTGTACCCCCTGTCAAGCACGTTCTCAGTAGGGATCACCGTTCGACATCTGGCAGCCGCCGCAGTATCGTGACGTCATGAAGCCTGCGGTCGAGACCCAACCCCGACGATCGGCGCCAGACGCATCCGACGCCCGCTCGCCGTCGTCGGGCGTCAACGCGACGCTGCGCATCCTCGACCTGGTCGCTGCGCGCGGCCCTCTGAGCCTGGCCGACCTGACGCGTGAGCTCGGTCTCGCGAAGAGCACCGTGCATCGGATCTGTGGCGTGCTCGTCGATCGCGCCTGGGCGGTGCGCGAGCCGGACGGCCGCTACGGCCTCGGCATTCGTGCGCTACGGCTCGGCTCGAACACCACCGAGCTCCCGATCGTGACGGCGTTCCGCACCGTTGCTGCGTCGTTCCTGGACGAGCTCGACGAGACGATTGCGCTCGCGGTCGTGGACGGCGACGAGTCCCTCTATATCGCGATGGAGGAGACATCACAGCCCGTCCGCTACGTCACGCACGTCGGGTCGAAGTCACCGGCGTTCGCGTCGGCGAGCGGTCGCGTCGTCCTCGCGAGCCAGCCGGGGGAGGCCGTGACCGCACTCTTTGCCGGACGGACGATGATCACGCCGACCGGGCGGCGCCTCGGCGGGATGCCCGAGCTGCGCACGATCCTCGATGAGGTGCGCCACAACGGGGTCGCCGAGAACTGGGACGAGACCGCGCAGGGGCTCTATGCCGGGTCGGTCCCGGTGACGAACGACGCCGGCACCACCCTGGCGGCCCTGACGACGCTGATCCCGCGCTCGCGCGTCACGCCCGAGCGTCACGAGACCGTCGTCGCCTGTCTCCGGAAGCACGGCAGCCTCCTCTCGGAGCTCGTCGGCTGGCTGCCCGCGTACTCGTCGCGCCAATCGACAGCGGACTGATTCTCCTTGCCACGCCGCGCCACGCTTACGTGCCGTATTTGGTACAACATCCCACCACGATGAAGATTACGGGACTCGAAACGTTCGTCGTCGGCAATCCGCCGCCCGGCTTCGGCGGCAAGTACTTCATCTTTCTCAAGCTGACGACCGACGATGGCGTCGAAGGCATCGGCGAGGTGTACGCGGCCACCTTTGGCCCGCATGTCGTGACGCAGATGATCGAGGACGTTTGCGGCCGCCACGTGATCGGCGCCGACCCGTTCCGGATCGAGCGACTCTGGCGCGACGTCTACGGACAGGGCTACTCGGGACGCCCTGACATCTCGCTCATCGGCGTGCTGAGCGGTATCGAGATGGCGTGCTGGGACATCGTCGGCAAGGCCGTCGAGAAGCCCGTCTACGAGCTGCTCGGTGGTCTCGTCCACGAGCGCCTCCGCGGCTACACCTACCTCTATCCCGAGCCGAGCGATGCGACGAACGTCTACTTCGACGCCGACCTCGCCGCCGAGCGGGCCGCCGAGTACATGGACCTCGGGCACACCGCGCTGAAGTTCGACCCGGCGGGCGGCTACTCGACCTTCGATCCGAGACAGCCGAGCCTCGAGGAGCTCGAGCGCTGCGAGCGCTACGTGCGGCAGGTGCGTGCGGCCGTCGGCGATCGCTGCGATCTGCTCTTCGGGACGCACGGGCAGTTCACGCCGGCTGGAGCGATCCGCCTCGCACAGCGCCTCGAACAGTACAACCCGCTCTGGTTCGAGGAGCCGATCCCACCCGAGATCCCGGAGGAGATGGCGAAGGTCGCGCGGGGAACCTCGATCCCCATCGCAACGGGCGAGCGCCTGACGACGAAGTACGAGTTCTCACGCGTGCTCGAGTCGGGAGCCGCGGCGATCCTGCAGCTCAACCTCGGTCGGGTCGGCGGCCTGCTCGAGGGGAAGAAGATCGCCGGCATGGCGGAGGCACACTATGCCCAGATCGCACCGCACCTCTACTGCGGCCCGGTCGTCGGCGCGGCAAACATCCAGCTCAGCGCGTGCACCCCGAACTTCCTCGTGCTCGAGGGGATCAGGGACTGGGGCGGCTTCCACGCCGAGATCCTGAAGACGCCGATCGAGTGGGAGGACGGCTACGTCATCCCCTCGAAGGAACCCGGACTCGGCGTCGAGCTCGACGAGGCCGTCGCTGCAGCCCACCCGTACGAGGGCAACGAGCTCCACCTGACGCCCGTGTACGGGCCGGTCTAGGTCTGTGTAGGAGACAGGCTGACGCCTGTCACCTACGCAATCCTTTCGGGAAACCCGGGCGCGCGCAGCTCGGTGCCGACGGCATCCTCGAGCAGCTTTACGACCATCGGTGACCACGCCGAGCCGCCGTACTCGTCCCGGGCCCGCAGGAACGTCTCCTGGACGAGCGAGGCGAGATCGAGTGGCACGCCGAACTCCTCGCCCATTTCCTGCGCGAACCCGAGGTCCTTACAGGCCAGGTCCATCGTGAAGCCGATGTCGTAGCTTCCGTTCAGGATCACCTGGCTCTCGGTCTCGTGGACGAAGCTCGTGCCCGAGCTCGCCTTGATCACCTCGAACGACTGGGCGAGATCGAGGCCACCCTGCTTCGCCAGCATCAACGCCTCGCCCGCGGCGACGAGGTGAATGAAGGCGAGCATGTTCGTGATCACCTTGATCACGGAGGCGCTACCGAGCGGCCCGATGTAGAAGACCTTGCCGCCGATCGCCTCGAACGCCGGAAGGTGCGCGGCGAAGACGTCGGCGTCGCCACCGACGAGAACCGTGATCTCGCCCGATGCCGCGAGATGAACGCCGCCGGTGACGGGCGCCTCGAGCGTCCGGACGCCGAGCGCCGCCGCGACCTCCGCGAGACGGAGGAGCTCGTGGCGGTCGTTCGTGCTCGAGTCGATCCACGTCCCGCCGGCAGCCAGCCCCTCGAGCACTCCGTCGTCACCACAGAGAACGTCCTCGACGACTTTCGGGGACGGGAGACACGTGAAGACGGTGTCGGAGGCGGCCGCCACTTCCTTCGGGGACGCCGCCCAGACGGCACCCGCCTCGACGAGCGATGCGGCGGCGGCCTCGTCGCGGTCATTCACGGTCAGCGGAAATCCTGCTTCGAGCAGGCTTGCTGCGAGATGCCGTCCGAGATTGCCGAGGCCGACGAATCCGAGGCGTTGCATAGTGTGTCCTTTCATCGAATCAGTGGAGTGTCCCGCAACGGTAGACCCAAAAATGATCGTTGCGGGACACTCCACTCCATGTTGATTGGGGTAGTGCGGCGTCTCACAACAATGCTGTTTCCCCTCAAACGTTGTGAGACGCCGCACCACGATCAGGGGGTAAGGACGATCTTCCCGAACTCGCTGCCTTCGTGGAGGCGCGTGAACGCGGCCCGGGCATCAGCGAGCGCGAACTCCGAGTCGACG
>JAYTJO010000507.1:0-4369 GCA_043730975.1 Thermoleophilia bacterium
GGCGCGCATTCGCGAAGCGGCGCCGATCGTGCAGGAGAAGATCGGTCGCCTGGGCGAGTTCGCGGGCTTCGCCGGGTTCCTGTTCGAGGACGTCGGCCCGGATCCGACACTGCTCGACGCGGCTGTTCTCACCGAGGCGGCAACCCAGCTCGAAGCGGTCGAGCCCTGGGACGCGGCGACGATCGAGGTGGAGCTGAAGGCTCTCTGCGAGCGGCTTGAGGCCAAGCCGAAGACGGTCTACCTCCCGATTCGCGTCGCCGTCACGGGCTCGCGAATCTCGCCGGGACTCTACGAGAGCCTCGAGCTGCTCGGGCGGGAAGTGTCGCTCGGCCGTTTGCGCCACGGCGCTGGGATCGCCGCGTGAGCTCGCTTCGTGATCTCGTCGGCGTCGAGCTGGGGCCGACCGGGTGGCTCGAGGTGTCGCAGGCACGAATCGACGCATTCGCAGAGGCGACGGACGATCGGCAATGGATTCACGTCGATCCGATACGGGCCACCGAGGGGCCTTTCGGGACGACGGTCGCCCACGGCTACCTGACGCTCTCGCTCTGCGCGCCGCTCCTCTCCGAGGCACTGGCAGGCCTGGTCGACTCGTCGATGAGCATCAACTACGGATCCAACAAGGTGCGGTTCCCTGCACCGGTACCCGCAGGCTCGCGCATCAGGGCCTGCGTGACCGTCGCGTCGGTCGATGACGTGCCCGGCGGTGAGCAGGCGGTCGTCGTCACCACGGTGGAGCGCGAGGGTGGGGAGAAGCCCGTGTGCGTTGCCGAGATCGTTCTCCGGAGGCTGCGATGACGGTTACCGACCGGTTCGCGGGGAAGACCGCGCTCGTGACAGGTGGCGCGCGAGGCATCGGAGCGGCGACGGCAGCCCGGCTCGCTGCAGAGGGTGCCGACGTCGTCGTGGCGGATTTCGACCTTGCTGCAGCCGAGGAAACGGCCGCCGCAATCGGCGGTCGAGCCGTCCGCTGCGACGTCACGTCACGCGGCGAGGTTGCGGCTGCGGTTGCGGTGGCGGTCGAGCCGGGCGGGCGGCTGGACATCCTTGTCACCTGCGCAGGGATCCTCCGCGACAACCTGCTGCACAAGATGACCGACGATGACTGGGAATCCGTGATCGACACCCATCTTCGCGGCACGTTTCTCGCGGTGCAGGAGGCGCAGCGACACATGGTCGAGCACAGGCACGGTGCGATCGTCGTTCTCTCGTCGACGTCGGCCCTCGGAAACAGAGGCCAGGCGAACTACTCGGCCGCGAAGGCGGGCATCCAGGGGCTCGCGAAGACGCTCGCAATCGAGCTCGGCCCCTTCGGCATCACCGTCAATTGCGTCGCCCCGGGCTTCATCGTGACCGCGATGACGGAGCAGACCGCGGCGAGGCTCGGTGTCTCGTTCGAGGACTTTCAGGAGGCCATTGCCGGTCAGACCCCGGTGCGGCGTGTCGGGCAGCCTGATGATGTCGCAGGCGTGATCGCATTCCTTTGCTCGAGCGACGCTGCATACGTCAGCGGACAGGTGATCTACGTGCGCGGGGGCCCGTGAGAGCCGGAAGCGCGCTCGTCACAGGTGCTGCAAGTGGTATCGGGCGCGCGATCGCAGAGCGCCTCGTTGCAGACGGGTGGCAGGTTCTTGCGGCCGACCTCACGCCTGATCCGGACGGCCCGGGTGAGCCGTTCGCGGCCGATCTCGCGACCCGCGAGGGGAACCGCGCGGCTGTCGTGGCGACGGTCGACGCGTTCGGAGGGATCGATGCCGTCGTCGCCAACGCTGGCTTTCAGCACGTTTCGCCGTTCGAGGAGTTCGACGAGGATCGCTGGGATGCGCTCGTTGCGGTGTTGTTGACGAGCCCGTTCCTGCTCGCGCGCTACGCCTGGCCGCACCTGCGTGCCAGTGGTGAGGGCCGCATCCTCGTTGTGGCGTCGGTGCACGGCCTCGTCGCCTCGCCGTTCAAGGCGGGCTACGTGGCTGCGAAGCACGGGGCGGTCGGCCTCGTCAAGTCGCTCGCCCTCGAGGGCGCGGTGGATGGCATCCGAGCCGTCTCGCTCTGTCCCGGCTTCGTGCGCACCCCGCTCGTGGCCCTCCAGATCGCAGCTCTGGCAGAGAGTCGGGGGATCACGGAGGACGAGGCTCTCCGGGATGTGCTGCTCGAGCCGCAGGCGATCAAGCGCCTGATCGAGCCGGAAGAGGTGGCGGATGTTGCCGCCTTCCTTCTTGGGCCAGGCGGTCGGTCGTTCACCGGCTCACCGTTCGTCATGGACAACGGCTGGATCGCCCGCTGAAGCCACGCCGGGTCTGGGCGGGTTAGAAGCCGTAGTCAATAGTGATGCGCTCGCCGGCGCGGGGGAGACGGTACTCCTGGCCGAGTCGGGAGCACTCGGCGACGAAGCGACGTGTGTTCGCTGTGTCGCACCGGAACATCTCGTAATGACAGGGGATCGCGATGATTGCGCCCGACTCGTACGCCAACCGGGCGGCATCGGTGCCGTTCATCGTCCCGTGCTGCCCGCTGATCGGGACGAACGCGACGTCGGTGCCGTGGGGCTGGACAGCCTCGGCCACCCCCTGTACCCGGCGGGTGTCGCCCGCGTGGTAGAGAGCGTAGGCGCCGTTTCGCGCGATGTAGCCAACGGCCTCGGGGGCGCCTTCGTGATAGGCCGGTACGGCCTGGAGGATGAAGTCGCCGAACGTTGCATCGTCATCGATGCCGAGAGCAGCGTCGGGTTGTCGTCCCGCACGCTCCGCGGCGACCTGCTCGCTGCCGGCGGCACAGACGAATGCTGCATCGCCTGAGAGCACGAACGGCAACGTCTCCGGGTCGAGATGATCCATGTGTGCGTGGCTCGAGGTGACGATGTCGACAAAGGAGAGGAGCGACGGCTCGAGGATGAGGCCTGTGATGCGCTCGTACGGCGTATCGGTGCCCGCATATCTGGCCGTCATCGAGTCGGAGAGATACGGGTCGAGCAGGAGGTGCTCCCCGGCGACCTGCACGAGGAAGCCACTCTGGCCGAGCCACCAGATGTGCATCCCGGTCTCCTCCTTCGAGGCCTCGATGTCGGCAATCAGATTCTCGCCCGAGAGAACAGGATCGATCCAGTCCGGGGTAGGCTCGTCGAAGTGGTCTACCTGACCTCTTGGGACGAGCACGTCCGGGACAGGCACCGCTTCCGCAGCTCTCCGGCTGAACGCAGAGAGAAGGCCCCGCCGGGTGGTCGGGCCCGACGGGAAGAGAGAATCTGAGTCGTGTGCCATGAGGTCTCGGGCGCTCGCGGGAACCCGTCGAGCGGGCGGTGATCGTAGCAACGAGGCGGACACGTGACCGGGTGGCGTCGTGAAGGTAGGTTCACGGCATGACCCCGAGCATTCTGCGCCCGACGAAGGCGCTCTCGCGACCGAGCCTCGCCGCGAACTTCCAGGGCTCCGTCCGCAATCACAACGTCACCGGTGGTGAGACGGAGATCGAAGTCCTCTCGGTCTGGTTCCCCGCGGGCGGCAGGACGAACTGCCACACGCACGCCGCCGATCAGCTTCTCCTTGTCACCGAGGGTGAGATCGCGGTGGGGGTCGGTGCCGAGCGGAAGCTGCTCCGCGTGGGCGAGATGATCGTGATCCCGGCCGGGATCTGGCACTGGCACGGTGCGACGCCGCACCTCGATGCTTGCCATCTCTCGATCAAAGCGCCCTCCGAGAGTGACTGGGGCGAACCACCGGCGGCCGATCGCGCCGCATTCGACGCCTACGGCGACTGGGAGCTCTGGGTGCAGGGCATCAGCAGGTAGGACAGCAGCGATCGGCTCGGCGCGCTAGTGCCCCGACCCAAACTCTCCACGAGCAAGCCGTAGGGGAGATGGTGCAGCCTCTCCCGGGACCGAGTACGGGGACTGCGCTCCTCAGCGGAAACCTGGCGTAACGCCGCACAGCCGAACTAGTTTCCTGCGGCGAGAGCGATCATCGCAACGGCGGCGTCCGTCGCCACACGGTCGGTGTTGACGACAAGGTCGTACTGCGTCGGCAGCTCCTGCTTGATCCCGTAGAACCGCTTCAGGTAGTCGGCCCTGGCGGCATCGGATTCCTCGACGGCGCGGGTCGCATCCTGCTCGCTCATGTCACTGGCCTCGACGAGCCGGGCGCAGCGGGTTTCTGTCGACGCCGTGACGAGCACACGGAAGACGTCCCGCTGCTTCGCGAGAGCATGAGATGCTGCGTGGGAGACGATGACGACGTCGCCCCGCGCAGAGGTCTCCTCGATGGCTGTCCGGATCAGGCCGCGGAGATCGTCGGTCATCGGGACGTCCACGGGTGAGTAGACGCCGATACCACCACCGAAGGCGTGGCCCGTGGCGTCGGAGCTCGACGAGAGCGCGTCG
>JAYTJO010000508.1:0-2558 GCA_043730975.1 Thermoleophilia bacterium
CTCGTCTTCGTGATCAACTGCAACCTGCAGCGCCTCGACGGGCCGGTGCGCGGCAACGGCAAGATCATCCAGGAGCTCGAGACGAACTTCACGGGCGCCGGCTGGAACGTGATCAAGGTGATCTGGGGCTCTGGCTGGGATCCGCTGCTCGAGGCCGATACCGAGGGATGGCTTCATTTCCGGATGGAGGAGGCCGTCGACGGCGAGTACCAGACCTTCAAGTCGAAGGACGGTGCGTACGTGCGCGAGCACTTCTTCGGCAAGTACCCGGAGACGCGCGCGATGGTCGAGGACTGGACAGACGAGCAGATCTGGGAGCTTCGCCGCGGTGGGCATGACCCGCAGAAGGTCTATGCCGCCTACGCCGCGGCGATGAAGACGACCGGGAAGCCCACGGTGATCCTCGCGAAGACGATCAAGGGTTTCGGCATGGGCGAGGCCGGTGAGGGACGGAACATCACCCATCAGCAGAAGTCGATGAACGATGAAGCGCGCCTCGCGATCCGCGATCGCCTCGGCCTCTCATTGACCGACGAGCAAACGACGGGCGCCTTCTTCCACCGTCCATCCGAGGACAGCCCCGAGCTCCGCTACTTGCTCGAGCGTCGTGCCGCGCTCGGCGGCAGCCTGCCCGCGCGCTTTACCGATGCCGATGCATTGGTAACCCCGGCTCCGTTCGATACGGTTCTCGAGGGCAGTGGCGAGCGTGAGAACTCGACGACGATGGCGTTCGTCCGCATCCTCAACACCCTGGTGCGCGACCCTGCGATGGGGGAGCGGATCGTGCCGATCGTTCCCGACGAATCCCGAACGTTCGGGATGGAGGGGATGTTTCGCCAGCTCGGGATCTTCTCCCAGGTCGGCCAGCTCTACCAGCCCGAGGACGCGGACGACTTTATGTTCTACCGCGAGGACGAGCACGGCCAGATCCTCCAGGAGGGGATCAACGAGGCAGGTGCTTTCTCGTCCTGGATCGCGGCAGCGACGTCGTACGCGAATCACGGCGTCACGATGGTGCCGTTCTACATCTTCTACTCGATGTTCGGGTTCCAGCGCATCGGCGATCTTGCCTGGGCGGCGGGCGACAGCCGCGCCCGCGGATTCCTGATCGGCGCCACAGCGGGACGGACAACGCTGAACGGCGAGGGGCTCCAGCACGAGGATGGCCACTCGCACCTGCTCGCGTCTGTCATCCCGAACTGCCGCGCGTACGACCCGACCTACGGCTACGAGCTTGCGGTCATCATCCGCGAGGGGTTGCGTCGGATGTGCGAGAGGCAGGAGGACGTCTTCTACTACCTCACCGTGATGAACGAGAACTACGTGCAGCCCGCTCTGCCCGACGGCTCCGAGGAAGGCATTCTGCGTGGGATCTACCTCCTCCGCGAAGGCTCGGGTGACGGCCCGCGCGTGCAGCTGCTCGGTTCGGGCGCGATCCTGCGCGAGGTGATCGCTGGTGCCGACCTGCTCGAGGCCGATTACGGCGTCGCGTCGGACATCTGGAGCGTGACGAGTTTCACCGAGCTTCGCCGAGACGGGCTCGGAGTCGAGCGGTGGAACCGGCTGCATCCGACGGAGGAGCAGCAAGTTCCGTATGTGGAGCAGGCGTTCAGCGATCGCGTCGGGCCGTTCGTCGCCGCCACCGACTACGTACGTTCATTCGCCGACCAGATCCGACCGTTCGTGAAGGGTCGGTACTCGGTGCTCGGCACCGACGGGTTCGGTCGCAGTGACTACCGCGCCAAGCTGCGACAGTTTTTCGAGGTCGATCGGTTCCATGTCGCGGTTACCGCGCTGAAGGGTCTGGCTGACGACGGTCTCATCACCCCTGACGTCGTACAGGACGCGATCGAGCGGTACGGGATCGCCGTCGACACCGACGCTCCGTGGCACCGTTAGAGCGTTGGCGCTGCGGCGTTCGTGCCGAAAGAGCGCCGATCGCTCCACACAGCCGCTTGAAATAGACCTTCTCGCTCCACCTGTCCTCAAAGGACACTAGCCGCGACACCCCGTTCGACGTACTCCTTCCGGTCTATCAAACGACCGAAGGAGGTTCGATGTGACCAGACAGCTGATCGCCGCTGCGGGCGCCGCGCTCGTCGTGCTCGTTGGTGCGGTCGCGTACGCGACCGCAGCGGGCGACGCGCCGACGTCGATCGAGGCCTGCCGGAATATCCGGCACGGCCTCGTGCGGATCGTGCTCGACGACAAGGGCTGCAAGAGCAACGAGGCACCGATCTCGTGGGATATTCAGGGCCGTGAGGGACCAGCAGGTGCAGCAGGAGCAGTGGGAGCTACCGGCCCGGCGGGGCCGAAGGGCGACCCAGGTGGTGGTGTTGTATCCGTTGACAGCCTCGACGGCACCGCCTGCAAGACGTTCGACGGCGCCGGCGGACGGATCGATGTCGGCTCGACGGCGACTGATCTGATCACGCTCACGTGCGAGTCCGGGACGACGCCTCCGCCGGCGGGTACCGCTCGCCTTGTGATCAACGAGGTCGACTACGACCAGATCGGCGCCGACACCGGCGGCTTCGTGGAGATCGCGAATACGGGCC
>JAYTJO010000509.1:0-3647 GCA_043730975.1 Thermoleophilia bacterium
GATGGCGCTCCGCGCCGAGGCGGACGGTCTTGCGGTCGAGGCCCGGGCGGTCGCCCGTGATGTGGGTGTGTTGCCGCGGCTCTCGGAGTCGGGCCGCACGGCTCCCGGAACCGCGCTCGCGGAAATCGTGGAATGGGGAGCACGCGCGCACTCCGCCATCTTCGTTGTCCGTGGCGGGCTCGAGGGCGAGCGTGAGCGGATCGTGCACGAAGCGAGCACGCTGGCGGCCTCGGCGCTCGGCGAGCAGGTAGCCGGAGCGAGTGTTGCGCTCGTGCGACGGCGCCTGGAACAGGAGCTCGGTTCCCCGGGGTGAGGCTTCGGTCTCACCCGGACACCCGCCGCTACGGGAACTGCGGATCATCCGGTCGCAGGTCGAGGAAGCCACCGTTCCTGCACTCGGCGGGCAGCCGGTAGTCGAGCCTCGCGACGCTCGCGTCCGAGAGAACACGTGCCCGCTGCGCCTCCATCAGCGCCCGAGCCGTGTTCGCGTCGAGTCCGAGCCGTCGGCCGAGCGCCACGCCTTCCTGGAGAGCGAAGCACTCGGTCTCCGCCTCGTTTCGGATCCCGCGCAGGTGCGTCGCCTCGTGTGCCAGCACCGTAATTGCGAACGCCGACTCTTCCCGCGGCCCGAGTTCGCCCTCGAAGGCGAGACGATAGAGCGACCTGCAGATCGTGGGCTCCAGATAGGAGATCCCACGTGAGATGAACGCGACGCCCGCTGCATCCGAGCCGGCCCCGGTGAATGAATAGGCGTCGTCGCAGTAGACGCGCACATCCTTGCCGGCAATACGGGCAGCCTCGGTCGTGAATCGCTTCTCTGCTCGCGCCTGTTCGGTACCGCTGACGGACGACCACCCGGCCTCACGGTCAATCCGGTACGCATAGACGAACAGCGCGACTGCGACACCGATCATGAGGACGGCCGGCACCCCTGCCCGTCTCGGCGGCCGCGGGGCAGCCGGAACGAGGATCGGCTCGCCCTCCTCGTCCACCGTTTCAACCCACCCGAGGTCGGCATCGTCGGCGCCCGGGAGTCGACGCGCCGTGGACGGAGGCTCGGGATCGCCGCCAGAGCGCCGCTCGCGAACGCCCCTGACGACGAACTCGATCTCCATCGCGGCGAGAATCGCGAACGGGAGCCAGAACGGGATTGCGGACTGCAGGCGTGCCGACAGCAGCCAGAGCACGACGAAGACGAGGGCGCCGACACGGGAGGCTGTCTGAACGCGGTCCCGCGGGGTGCTCTCCACGCCTTTAGCTTAGGTGCGGCATATGATCCCACCATGATCGATCCCCTGGAACGCTGGCGCGAGATCGGCCTCGACGACAAGCCCGACTATGCAGGGCTGCTCACGTATTCGGCGCTGCCGTTCACCCACGATCCAGCCGACCTTGCCGGTGTCGACGTGGCCATTGTCGGGGCGCCGATGGACGATCTCACCTCGGACCGGCCGGGCACCCGCTTTGGGCCTCGCGCCATTCGCGCAGCAAGCTGTCCTCCTGGGCCCCATCTCGAAGCGAAACTCGACGCGATGGAGGAGTTACGGGTGATCGACTTCGGCGACGCCGCGGTTCTCCCGTCGGATCCCGTGAGGAGCCATGCGGCGATCGAGCGCACGGTCGGGCAGGTCGTCTCAGCGGGAGCGATTCCGATCATTCTCGGTGGTGATCACTCCATCACCGAGCCAAACGTGAAGGCCGTCCGCGCCAAGCATGGGCCTGTAGCGCTCGTCCATTTCGACACGCACACAGACACGGGCGAGGAGGTCTTCGGCGTCGAGATCTCGCACGGCACTCCGATGTACCGGCTCGTGCGTGACGGACACGTCGACGGCTCGCGCTACGTGCAGATCGGCCTCCGCGGTTACTGGCCGGGCGAGAAGGAGTTCGCCTGGCAGGCCGAGCACGGCATCACGAGCTTCTTCATGCACGACGTCCGAGACGAGGGGATTCGTGCCATCGTCGAGCAGACGATTGCGATCGTCGGCGACGCTCCGACGTTCCTCACCGTTGACATCGACGTGCTCGACCCGGCGTTTGCGCCTGGCACCGGCACGCCCGAGCCGGGCGGAATGACGAGCGCGGACCTCCTGTGGGCGTGCAGGCACCTGGCGGCCGGGTTGCAGCTCGTCGGGATGGACGTCGTCGAGATCCTTCCAACGGGCGTTGCGTCTGCAGATATCACGGCACTCGTCGCCGAGCGAGTCGTCCGCGAGACGCTGACCGGGATCGCGGTCAGGCGCTCACGCGCCCGGTAGCGACGCGAGAGGCACGTCGCATCGCCAGATCTGCCGGTGTTCGACGATGCCCGCGTTGGTGCACTTGTCCATCTCGAGGTTCGGAAAGCCGTTGATCAGCCCCTGCTTGCAGGCATACCAGCTGCCGTCGGGCGACGTCTGCGGTGGCGCCGTCACGGCACACGTTCCGACCAGTCCCGCGCGTTCTCCCCAGCGTTGATTCTGGGCGACGAGCATCACCGCGACGATCATCACTCCGATCAGGAAGATCTTCTTGAGAACCATCGGTTGCTCGATTCGGGCGGGTAGGCAGGAGCTGAGCTGGCGCGCTCCACTCCTCGTATCGGCAGAAGTGAACGCCGGGTTGAGTGTCCCCGGTAGTGCTCTCGGACCTGCCGCGTGCGACGCGCGTGATCGACTAGAGTCGCCGCCATGACGGCTGTGAGAATGGATGGCAAGGAGCTCGCCGCGAAGGTTCGCGAGGGTGTCGCGCGCGAGGTTGCGGAGCTGGGACACGTCGGTCTCGCAACCGTCCTCGTCGGTGACGACGAGGCATCGCACGTCTACATCGCAGCGAAGCACAAGGCGGCGACCGAGGCGGGCATCGATGCACAGGACGTGCGACTCCCCGCCGACACAACGGAAGCGGATGTTCTCGCGCTCGTAGACAGGCTCAACAACGATCCCGAGGTCGACGGGATCCTCGTCCAACTTCCTCTGCCCTCCCACATGAGCGAGACGAAGGTGACGTACGCCGTCTCACCCGCGAAGGACGTCGACGGCTTTCATCCGCTGAACGCCGGCAACCTCTATCTCGGGACGCCCATTCACGTGCCCGCGACGCCCTCCGGTTGCATGGAGCTGCTTCGCGCCTACGGGATCGACCCGTCCGGCAAGGAGGCCGTCGTGATCGGCCGCAGCGAGATCGTCGGCCGGCCGATGGCGATGCTGTTGATGCACGCGAACGCCACCGTCACGGTGTGTCACTCACGCACCGCCGATCTCGCCGCTCACGTCCGCCGGGCCGACATCGTCGTCGCCGCGGTCGGTCGCCCGAGCATCGTCACGGCTGACATGGTCAAGCCGGGAGCCGCGTGCCTGGATGTGGGTCTGACCCGCACCGAGGAGGGAATCCGTGGCGACATCGACGCGTCGGTCGAGAGCGTGGCGGGGTTCCTGACTCCGATGCCGGGCGGCACGGGGCCGATGACGATCGCGATGTTGCTCCAGAGCACGCTCAAGGCTGCGCGCTATCGTCGCGGCCTGCTTGCTTTCCCGGGTTCCTGACGGTAGCGTTCTCGCCGCTTCGTCAAGTCGTACGGCTTCATCGTTGGGGCGGTACATGTTTCAGGAGGACGTTCGTTGTCAGAGATTGGCACCGTCAAGTGGTTTTCGAACGAGAAGGGCTTC
>JAYTJO010000510.1:0-2866 GCA_043730975.1 Thermoleophilia bacterium
CTCGAAGTCGATCGCGCCGTCCGGCGTTGGCCCTGCTCCAACCGCGATCACGTGCTCGAAGCCAACCCGGTCCTTGAAGGCCTCCACGAGCGGCCACAGCGTCTTGTCCGCGATCAGGACACGGTCGCCGCCGTGGGTTGCGATGTATGTCAGGTCGTCGGGATGAAGCCGAAGGTTCAGAGTGTGCGTCACGAAGCCGCCGACGGGCGCTCCGACGTAGGTCTCGAGGTGCTCGTGGTGGTTCCAGGCGAAGGTGCCGACGCGGTCGCCCTCGTGGAGGCCGAGCTCGTTGCGAAGCGCCAGAGCGAGCTGCTTCGTCCGGCGAACGAAGTCCGTGTACGTGTAGCGGTGCCAGCTCTTGTCCGGCAGCCGGCTCACGATCTCGCTAGCGCCGAACAGCTCCTCTCCTCGACGCAGGATCGCCGGCACGTTGAGCTGGTAGTCCATCATCAATCCGTTCATCGAGCTCCTCCTCCCAGAAGATGATCCGCTATTTCGGCCCGGAGCTGTCCACCCGAGGCCTCCCAGGCCTGAATCCAGAGTGCCCGCTTGTAGAGCCGGTGCAGGACGTGCTCCCACGTGAAGCCGATCCCGCCGTGCACCTGGATCGAGCGCTCGCAGGCCGCCACCGCCGCGTCCGCGCAGTGCGCGTTTGCCGCCGCCGCCGCGAGGGGGGCGCGGGCGTCGTCCTCGGCGATGCACCAGGCGGCGAAGAGCGCGAGCGACCGGCCGAGCTCGAGCTCCATCAGGGTCGTCGCCAGGGGATGCGAGACAGCCTGGTAGATACCGATCGGCTTGCCGAACTGGTGTCGCTCCTTCACGTAGCCGACCGCGAGCTCGAGCGCCCGCGAGCCGACCCCGCACGCTTCGAGCGCGAGTGCCGCCAGCGAGCGGGCTCGAAGGTGGGGCAGCAGTTCGGAACTCGCGAGTCGCCGCCCGGCCTCGCCGCCTGTCACGACGCCGAGCGGCCGGGTGACGTCGTTCGTCTGCAGGACCTCGCGTTCGGCCCCGTCGAGCTCCCAGATCGTGTCGCCGCCGACGTAGGCAATGCGCATCGCGGTGTCGAGGTCGGCGACGAGGGGGCCGCTCGCCAGCGTCCAGCTCGCCTCGCCGCGGGCCACCTCCGCCTGCAGGTCGGCCGGGAGCGCGGGCAGCACCACGGCGACGGTCGACCAGAACGGCGCGTGTGTGAGAGCGCGCCCCATCTCCTCGTGGAGGATCGCCTCCTCGAGGAACCCGAGCCCCGCGCCGTCGTTCTCCTCGGCGACGGAGACCCCCGTCCAGCCGAGCTCGGCGAGCTCCTGCCAGGAGGGTTCGGGGTGCGTCTCGAGGAAGGCCCGGGCCTGGGCGCGGAGCTCCTCCTGCTCGGGCGTGAACGCGAAATGCACGCTAGTGCGCCGTCCGGGGAATACGGCACAGCTCGGCCGGCTGCAAACGCTTCGCATCGCTTCGTCCTCGGTCGCCCCGGTACAGCCACGTATCGAGGCTCCCTGCGTCCTCGCGCTGCTCGGTTTTCGCTCGCCCGAGCAGCACCCTATTCCCCGGACGGCGCACTACCGCGACCTCGGCAGGCCGAGGACGCGCTCGGCGATGATGTTGCGCAGGATCTCCGAGGTACCGGCCTCGATCGTGTTGCCGCGGCTGCGAAGCTGCGCGTGCTGCCAGTACCCGCCGTACGGCGCGTTTTCGGCGAGCAGCTGCGCGTCCGGGCCGAGGAGCGCGAGCGCGAGCTTCGTCACTCGCTGCATCGCCTCCGACCACTGCAGCTTCAGGAGCGACCCTTCGGGGCCAGGAACGCCCGTCTGCATCAACGCCGAGAGCGATCGGTAGGCCGTGTACCGAAGCGCCTGTAGCTCGATCCACTCCCGGGCGATCGCGTCGCGCTGCACCGGAGTCGCGCCGCGGTCGCGTGCGAGTTCGATCAGCTTTCCCACCGTCACCTCGAGCGCCGCTGTGAGCGCGAACCCGAGCGTGCCACGCTCGTGGAGGAGCGTCGTCATAGCGACCTGCCAGCCACCGCCGACCTCGCCGAGGACGTTCCCGACGGGAACCTCGACGCCGTCGAAGAAGATCTCGTTGAACTCCGACTCGCCCGTGATCTGGCGCAATGGCCGTACCTCGACGCCCGGCGCCTTCATGTCGACGATCAGGTACGTCAGGCCGGCGTGGCCCGACGAGGCCGGGTCGCTCCGCGTGATCAGGATGCACCAGTCAGCGATGTGCGCGTACGACGACCACACCTTCTGGCCGTCGACGACGAAGTTGGAGCCCTCGAGCCGCGCTGACGTCCGGACTGCGGAGAGGTCGGAGCCCGCGTCAGGCTCCGAGAAGCCCTGACACCAGATCTCGTCCGCCGAGAGGATGCGCTGCAGGTACCGCTCCTTGTGGGCCTCGGTGCCGTACGCAGTGATCGTGGGCCCTGCCATCCCGAGCCCGATCACGCCGAGATGCTGTGGCGCCTCGGCGCGGGCCATCTCCTCGAGGAAGATCGCCTGGTAGCTGTAGGGCTTGCCACCTCCCCCGTACTCCTTCGGCCACGTGAGCCCGACATAGCCCGCCACGTAGAGCGCACGGCTCCAATCGCGAACCGCGTCGTCCGAGTAGCGAGCCGCCCCACCGGGATGCCCTTTCAGGCTCTCAGGGAGGTTCGCCTCGAACCACGCGCACAACTCGCTGCGAAACTGTGCCTCGTCCGGCGTGTCGCGGAGGTCCATGCGGTGATCCTAGATGGTTGGTGCACCGTCCCTATCCAGAGAGGCTTCGAGCACGTTTCAGAATGAAGCCTTGTGCCGCCGGAACGTGCTGGGCGGCACGCTGCTTCGTCCTCGGTCGCCCCGATACGTCCCGTATCGGCAGGCTCCCTGCG
>JAYTJO010000511.1:0-1527 GCA_043730975.1 Thermoleophilia bacterium
TGGCGGGCAAGCGTCTCCTCGTTTCCGACCCCGTTCATCACGGAAGCAACGGCACCGTCTGCGAAGGCATGCGCCGTTGCCGCAAGCGCCGAGTCCGCATGCATCGCCTTGGTCGCGACGATGCCGAAGTCACACGGCGGCAACGCGGCTGGATTGCTCGTGGCCCGGAGCCTCGCATGGACGCTCCCCGCCCCCGAGAGGGTCAGGCCGTCGCGCTCGATCGCGTCGACATGGCCCTGGTAGAGGTCGAAGGCCCAGACTTCGACGTCTTCGAGCGTGGCCAGGTTGGCGGCAAACAGCGAGCCAACGGCGCCGCAGCCGACGATGCAAATTCTCATGGTGAGGCCTCTTCCGGAGTGGGAGGACGTGACCGTCGAAGGTGGTCGAGGCGGAATTCGCGACCATTGGTGATTCCACCGGGTCGGAGGATCAGGACGAGTGCCATCAGGGTGCCCACGATTACGAGGCGGGTTCCTGCCGGGAGGTCGATCGACAGAGGCCCGAGCGTGAGCCCGTTTTCAGCCTCCGCGAGGAGCGAGTCGAGGCCGCTGACCGCGAGCGCCCCGACAACCGCGCCCCAGAGGCTCGTCATCCCGCCGATCACGAGCATCGCCAGCGTGATGAAGGTGAGATCGAGATAGACGGTCTCCGAGTTGATCGGCAGGAGATGGACGTAGAGGCCACCGGCAATGCCAGCGAGAACGCCGGACAGTACGAAGGCAATCAGCCGTTGCTGATAGACGGAGACACCGACTGCTCGCGCCGCGGCTGGATCCTCGCGGGAGGCGCGCAGCAGCCGTCCGAAGCGACTCGACTGATAGCCAAACGCGACTCCGATCACGAGCAGCGCTCCGATCGCCGCCTGCAACAGGTCCGTGGTTTCGGGGACGGACGAGAACGTGTTCGTGCCCGGCCCGATCTTCTCGTAATAGCGCAGGAGGTTGTGCGTGATCTCGAGCACGCCGAACGTGGCGATACCCGCGGCGAGGCCGGAGAGACGCATGAGCGGGAGGCCGACGAGCAGCGCGAACACGCCGCCGACCGCAGCCGCCGCGAGGAGCGACGGCACGTTGCCGATCGTGTGATCGCGGAGGACCGGGAAGAGGTACTGCATGATCGCCGGCTTCTCGGTGACCGGCACCGAGAGGACTCCCGCCGTCCACGCACCCACCGCAACGAAGCTGATGTGACCGAAGGAGACGACCCCCGAGTTGCCGACGAAGACGTAGATCGAGACGACGATGGCGACAGCGACGAGGGCGTTGATGAAGTAGATCTCCGTCGAATTCGACGCGACGCTGCCGAGCAACGCAGCGATCACGACGAGCCCAGCGGGGCCTGCAAGCTTGATCAGACCGCGGCTGCTCATACGCGTTCCACCGGGCCAGGCCCGCGTGCGAACAGGCCGTTCGGTCGGACGAGCAGGACGAGGATGACGAGACCGAAGAGGAACGACGGTAGATACTGGCTCTGGTCCGACGGCAGCGCGCCACCGAGGATCCCCGAGACGAAGCCGATCGAAAAGCC
>JAYTJO010000512.1:0-5161 GCA_043730975.1 Thermoleophilia bacterium
GCGAGAATCTCGATCCCGGCCGAACGCGCCGCCCGGGTCGTCTCGGGGCCGATCGAGAGAGCCGGGATGTCCGTTGCGAGAGCACCGAACGCACGCGCGGCCGACGCTGACGCGAGCAGACAGAGATCACCAACGGGCGCCTGGTCGGGATGAATCGGGTGCGTGCGGTAGAGGGGGAGGAAATCGGCGGAGAGTGCGTCTGTCAGATAGCTCCTTGCGCCCTCTGCAGCCGCGACGAGGACGCGACCTGCGGGGTGCGGCATCTCCGCGAGAAGGCCCTCCTGGGTCGATACTCGAGCCACGAGATCTGCGTTGCCGATCGCTTCGGCTGTCGCCTTGCCGATCGCGGCGACCCGCGGCATCGTGCCGCGCGCACGGCGGCGCAGCTCTCGGGCGCCGTTCGGGCTCGTGACGATGACCCAATCGTACTCGGCAACATCGATCGGATCGTCGGAGAGCGACTCGATGCGGATCAGGGGGCAGTGCACGACATCGTGGCCGAGAGCCTCGAGGCGTGCGATAAGTTCCTGCTCTTGCCCTGCCGGCCGGGTGACGATAAGCCTCATCGTGCGGCGGAGAGCAGCTCCGCTGCAACCGTGGCGGGATCCTGGCCCGTGCGCCGCTCGAGCCAGGCTCCGTCCTCATGGGCGATCAGCCCGGTGAGCACCGAGCCATCGTGAAAAGCAGCAACCGGGGCAAGGCAGCCGCCTCCGACGAGCGCAACGCAGCGGCGCTCGGCCTCGACCCGGATCCTCGTCTCGTCGTCGTCGACCCGTGCAACGAGGTCTTCCTCGCCGGCACGAACCTGGAGGGCGAGCGCACCCTGCCCCGCCTCGGGCAGCATCACCTCCGGATCGAGCCTGAGCCCGATCTCCGCACCTAGGCCTAAACGGTCTAGACCACACGCGGCGAGCATCACCGCGTCGAGACCACGCTCACTTCGCTTTCGCAGCCGCGTATCGACGTTCCCGCGGAGAGGCTCGATCGAGAGGGTCGGCTCGAAGGCGAGGAGCTGGGCCCGGCGGCGCGCGGAGGCCGTTCCGATCCGCATCCCGGGCCGGATCGTGTCGGCGCCGCAGAGCGCGTCTCTCGGATCCTCGCGCCGCGGGTACGCGCCGACGCTGAGGCCCTCGGCGTCCATTGCGGTCATGTCCTTCGCCGAGTGCACCGCGACGTCGATCCGCCCCTCGAGAAGTGCCTCCTCGAGCTCCTTGACGAAGACGCCGCGGGAGCCGATCTCACCGAAAGGACTCGTTCGGTCACGGTCGCCCGCCGTCGTGATCGGCACGAGCGCGATCTCGACCCCGGGCCGACGCAACGCCTCGGCGGCGTGCCCGGCCTGCGTCAGTGCGAGCCTACTTCCGCGGGAGCCGATGCGAAGCAGCACAGTGACGGGTCGTCGTGCGCGGTTCGCCACAGATGAGGCGGCCGCGCGGGCGGATGCGCACGAACGCGGTCGGTGCCTGCACGGGAAGTGGTCTCCCAACGATTACCGGTCGCGTGACGATTGTTCTTCCTCCCCCAGTCCGAACAGATGGCGTACGACGTCAGCATAGATCACGCCGTCGGCGCCGGCGGCCGCTTCCTTCATGCGAACCGTCGGCAGATGAAGCAGCTTGGCGACGATCTGGGAGGTCATCGACTCGACGAGCTTCCGCTCGCTCTCCGGCAACCGCCCCAGACGTCCTTCCGCTTTCGCCAGCTCGCCGGAGCGAATCTCCTCGGCATGCGCACGAAGCGACGCAATCGCCGGAACGACCGCGAGCGACGTCTGCCACTCCCGGAATCGCTCCGCCTCGACTGCAATGAGGTGCTCCGCGTGGACTGCCTCCGCGCGGCGGCCAGCAAGCGAGGTCTCCACGACGGCCTGGAGGTCGTCGATGTCATAGACGAAGCAGCCGTCAATCGTCGAGAGCGCCGGATCGACGTCGCGCGGCACGGCGAGGTCGACGAACAGGATCGGACGCCCTCGGCGCCCGCGCAACGCTGCCTCGGCGGCGGCGATATCGACCACGAACCCTGGCGCGCTGGTCGACGTGATGACGACATCGGAGGTAGCGAGCAGCGCCGGGATCTCGGCCAGGCTCACCGCCCTGGACTCGACCTGCTCGGCAAGTTCGGCTCCGTGCTCGATCGTCCGGTTCGCGACGGCCCCGATCGTGCCGCCGCGCGAGCGAAGGTTGCGCGCAGTCAGCTCGCTCATCTTCCCCGCCCCGATCAGGAGAACGGTGCGGCCGTCAAGATCTCCGAAGACCTGCTGCGCAAGTGCGGCGGCTGCAGCTGGAACAGACGAGGGATTCTCCCCGATAGCCGTCTCGACGCGGGCGCGGCGACCGGCGTGGAGCGCCTGACGGAAAAGGCGATCGAGCAGGGGCCCGGTCGAGCCGCTGTCAAATGCGTCACGCACCTGGCCAAGGATCTCACCCTCGCCCGGCACGAGCGAGTCGAGCCCCGCAGAAACCCGGAAGAGGTGGAGCGCCGCACTGTCGTCCCCGAGCCGATAGAGCAGGGGCGCGAGTGCGACGGCATCATCCGGTGCGAGCGCGAGCAGTGACGCGGTCGCGCGCTCCTCGAGCGGATTCGAAACGTCGTTGCTCGCCAGATACAGCTCCGTCCGGTTGCAGGTCGAAAGCACGACGGCCTCGCAGCCAGCCGCACCCCCGCCGCCGGCGAGCTCGACGGCGAGCGCGGCTGCATCGGAGGAGCCGACTGCGACCCGCTCCCGCAGCTCGATCGGGGCCTGCCTGTGCGAGACGCCGACGAGTGCGAGTCTCATGAGGCGAAGTGGGTCAGCGGGAGCGCGACGACGACGAGCGCGAAGCCGGCGACGAGGAGCAGAGCGAAACGGCGGGCCTGGATCCGACCCTCTCGGCGAAGGAGCAGGCCGACGGCGTACAGGCCCCAGATCGTAATCGCGGTTGCCATCGGCAAGTCGAAATCGCCGCGATCGAAGCTTGCGAGGCCGACCGCGATGCCGACAGTGAGGACGACCAGGGAGACCAGTGCGGTACGCGCGGAGAGCCGATCGAGCGACTCGAGTGGAGGAAGACGAAGTCGAAGCACACGGACGTCGCGTCTCTTCAGACGACTGTCCTGCCAGAGATAGAGCCCCGCAAGGCCGCCCGCGAGCGTGAGACCCGCGAACCCCGCAAGCATCAGGCCGACATGGAGCGCGAGAAGGACGCTCGACGTGTCGCCCGTCGAGCCGTCGGTGCCGCCGCCGGCCCATGCCGCGAGAAGCAGGGCAGCCGCGAAGGGCATGACGGCGAGTCCGAGGAGGCGGTAACGCGGTGTGCAACCCCAGATCAGGTACGCCCCGACGACGAGCCAGACGAAGAGGTTCAGGGCGCCTGCCCAGGTGCCCCATGGAAACCCGTCGGCGTCGAGGGCCTGCGCGATCAGCAGCCCCGTCTGCGCGAGCCACCCGATCCTGACGCCCCAGATGCCGAGCCGCGCCGAGCCTCCGGGTGCACGAAGAAGGCCTGCGTACGCAAAGGCCGCCTCCCCGTACCCGATCAGGGCGGGCCAGACGAGGAGCTCAGCCATCGCCATCGCGTTTGCCAGCCAGCTCGGCGAGCTCTCCGGTCTCACGCTCGAGTCGCGAGAGCTTCGCAGCGATGATCGCGACCCAGAGGAGCACGAACACGAGGACGACCCCGTAGGCGAGTGCGACGTACTGGCCCTGACTCAAGAAAGTGCCTCCCGTAGTTCGCGCAGATTGGCGTCGGTGCGCTTGCCGACGAGCTCGACGCGGTACATCACGTACGCCAGCAGGGTAATTGCAGCCCAGCAGACGAGGAAGGATCCGAACATCGTCCCCGTCATCTGTGGGCCCTCACGGCTGAACACGGTCGGGTGGATGAAGTCGCTGGCGAGACGGATAGCGAAGAAGCTAACGGGGATCAGAGCGACGCCGAAGAGGGCGTAGACAGCGCAGATCCGTTCCCGGCGCGCCCCTTCCTCGATCGAGAACCTGAGCATGAAGTAGGCGCAGTAGAACAGGAACAAGACGAGGAAGAGGACGAGCTGATTCGAGCCCCAGCTCCACCACACGCCCCACGAAGCCTTGGCCCAGATCGAGCCTGTGATCAGCGTCAGCGCGCCGAAGATCGTGCCCTGATGGATCCAGGTGTAACTCTCGAGATCGCGCCGCTCACCGCCGACCCACAGCAGACGGAGCGCCTTCCAGGCGCCGAGGCCAAAGCAGAGGTACGCGGTAAGGGCAATGGGCACATGGAAGTAGAAGATGCGCTGCGAGACACCCTGATCGACGTCTTCGGGCGCGACGAGCAGGGCAAGAGCCACCGCGACCCCGAGGAGTGCGGCGGTCGTGAAGGCGAGCAGGGGGAGGTTATTCCGTGATGACATATTCGAAGGTGGCCCAGGCCAGTATCGCGAACACGAGGTCGTACAGGCCGAGGAAGGAGAGGTAGGTCGTTCCCTGCGGCGAGATCCCCGCCCCAATGCCGCCGACGATGAGCGGGATCGCGAGAGGCAGGAAGAGGAGTGGGAGGATCACCTCGCGGCCGCGGCTCGCGGCGGCCATCGCAGCGAGCAGCGAGCCCACGGCGCACATCCCGATGCTCGCGAGCACGACGCCTGCGACGGCGATGAGATCGACCGGTGCGAAGAAGAGCGCAAACGCCGGCAGCGCCACGAGCTCGGCCGCGGTGAGGAAAACGAGGACGGCAAGCGTCTTGCCGAGCCAGATCGCGCTCCGATCGCATGGCGCCAGTACGAGCCCGTCGAGCGCCCCACCCTCACGCTCGGGCGCCCAGGCGCGGGCAAGACCGAGCAGCGCCGTGAAGATGAGCGCGATCCAGAGCAACCCGTACGCAGCGCCGTCAGCGGTACCGGCCGGCAGCGCAAAGTGGAAGACGACGAGCGTCGAAATGACGAACAGGAGCATTGCGGGCAGGGTGTCCCTGGCGCGGAGCTCGAGCCGGAGGTCCTTGCGCGCCAGAGCGACGACGTCGGAGGCATACAGCGTGATGGCGCTCATGCGAGGACGAGCCTGTCCGTCGCGAGAGTGGCGACGCGCACCGGATCGTGCGTGGAGAGCATGATCGTCCGCTCGCCCGCGAGAGCAGCAAGCTCCGCGTCGAGGACAGCGGCGCCTTCCTCGTCGAGCGCCGTGAACGGCTCGTCGAGCACGAGCAGG
>JAYTJO010000513.1:0-1705 GCA_043730975.1 Thermoleophilia bacterium
GCCGCGGCAGCTGGGCTCTCGGTCGCAGACCGCGCGGAGAGCCAGGAAGCGTGCTTCCTCGCGGGAGACGACTACCGCTCCTTCCTCGAGCGGCAGGGAGTTGCTCGTCAACCCGGCCCGATCGTCGACGAAGCGGGAAACGTGCTCGGGCGACACGATGGTGTGTGGCGCTACACGCCGGGGCAGCGCCGCGGAATCGGGCTCGCGGCGCCAGAGCCCTTCTACGCACTTCGATCCGACTCGTCGACGAACACGCTCGTCGTCGGCCCGCGCAACGCGCTTGAGGCGCGGCACGTCACCGTCCGAGGTCGCCTCTACCTTCCCGTCGTCCGGGGGGAGGCAAAGCTGCGCTATCGCTCGGGTGCGATCCTCACCGACGTCGTCCCAACCGATGACGGGTTCGTCCTCACGCTCGACGAGCCGGCTCACGCGGTGGCGCCCGGTCAGGTCGCGGTTCTCTACGACCGGGACGCGATCGTAGGAGCCGGCGTGATTGTCGGTGCAACCGGGTAGGATCTCCGCATGACGCTCCTCGCCTCCACCGCTGGAGATGCCGCGTACTGGGGTCTCGCCATCTTCCTGGTCGCCATTGGCCTTGCTGCAGCCTTCATGCTCCTTCGGCTCGGGCAGGCCTTCGAACGTCTCTCGTCGTTCATCACCGGCACCGAACGTGACCTCCTGCCCGTGATCGTGAAGACGGGGTTCACCGTCGATCGCGTCAACTACCAGCTCGACAAGGCCGACACGGTGACAGACAGCGCGGTCTCGATGGCCGACAGCGCAGATACCGCGGTGCGTGCGATCTCGACGGTGATCACGACGCCGGTCGAGAAGGTGACGGGCATCGCCGCAGGAATCACCCACGGCTTTTCGCAGTTCCGCAAGTCGAAGAGCTTCAGCGACGCCACGACGGCGGCGAAGGAAGCGGCGCGCGAGCGAGAGGCAGACCTCCGTGAGGATCTACGCACCGCCGGGCGCACGCCGATGGAGACGGAGCGGCCGAAGTCGCAGCCGCGGCCCGAGGCAGAGCCGAAGCCCGACCCGTGGCCGCGGCCTACGCCGGTCCCGAAGCCGGACCCCGTGCCCGAGCCGCCGGACGACTCGCCCGCGTTCGAGCCGTCGGGCGACAGACCGCCCGCAGCCTAGGCCCACCTGATGAACGTGCGTCGGCTCCGCACAGCGTGGCCCGACGCCGACGTCGTTCTCACCTGACCGCGTCGCGCAGTCGTTGTTCTCCGAGCTTGGAGTAGGGCTCGGAGAGGCCCGGTTCGCAGCTGGGCCAAACACGTGGGAATCGCCTGATCACGGCTACGATCGCGTGATGCGCACGACGGCCGAGCTCCGCGAAGGCTTCCTCTCCTTTTTCGAGGAACGGGGTCACATGCGCTTCCCGTCGTGGTCGTTGCTTCCTCCGCCCGAGGATCCCTCGACGCTGTTCATCTCCGCCGGGATGCAGCCGCTCAAGCCGTACTTCTCCGGCCACAAAGACCCGCCGGCACCGCGCTTCACGACGGTGCAGAAGGTGCTGCGAGCCGGAGGGAAGGACACCGATCTCGACGAGGTCGGGCTCACGGCCCGCCACGCCTCGATGTTCGAGATGCTCGGCAACTTCTCGTTCGGTGACTACTTCAAGGACGGCGCGATCGATCTTGCCTGGGAGTTCGCGACGGAGAAGATGGGCCTCGACCCGGATCGCATCTGGCCG
>JAYTJO010000514.1:0-5851 GCA_043730975.1 Thermoleophilia bacterium
ACCCACGTACGCCTTCGCAAGGTCACCGACCGCAATGACGATCTCGATCCCGAGCTCGTCGACCAGATGCCCCACGTCCTCGTGGTAACGCTGAGACGCGTCGCCGAGCTCGGCCATCTCGCCGAGGATCGCCACCCGTCTCCGTGAGCCGGCGCGCGCTATGAGGTCGAGGAGTGCCGCCCGCATCGAGGTCGGATTCGCGTTGTAGGCGTCATTGATGACGAGACCGCCTCCCTCGAGCTGCGTCTCCTCCCCACGCCAGCGCGACATCCTGATCGCGTCTGCGCCTTCCTGGGCCCGGTCGAGCGACAGCCCGAGCGCGTCGTAGGCGACGAGCGCAGCGAGCGTATTCTCGGCCATGTGGCGCGCGGTGAACGGGAGTCTCAGCGGCACGTCCCGGCCACCGACCGAGAAAGACCAGTCGTTACCCGCTCCCTCTACCTGCGACCGGTCGAAGCGGCGAACGTCGATGTCGGTGCGACCCAGATGGGGCTCGAGCTCGGGAGCGTCCAGCGGAATGACGGCGATCCCGCCCGGTGGTAGAGCGACGATCGCCTCGGCGTTCGCCTCGGCGACGCGCTCCACCGTGCCGACGAGCTCCAGGTGCTCAGGTCCGATCGAGCTGACGACGACGACGTCCGGACGAGCCACGTCACACAGAGCCGCGATCTGGCCGAGCCCTCGCATGCCCATCTCGGTGACGAGCACCCTCGTCTCCGCTTCGAGCCGGCAGACGGTGAGCGGGAGGCCGATCCCGTTGTTCTGACTGGCCTCGGCCCAGATCGTGGGCGTCTGCGCACTGCAGAGGCCTCCGAGGATGTCCTTCGTCGACGTCTTCCCCGTCGAGCCGACGACCGCAACCACCCGTGCGTTGCTGCGGGAGCGCACGAGCGTAGCCAGCGCGGCCAGGGCAGCCTCCTGATCCTCTGGTACGAGCGTCGCGGCACCGCGCGCGGCGGCGTCGGCCACGTGCTCGACCCCCGTATTGAGCGCAACGAAGAGATCGCCAGGGCCAACGACGCGTGAATCGGCCTTCACTCCGGTGATCGTGGCTTCACCGCCCTCGGAGGCTTCAGGGCGCTCGAGCTTCCCTAGATCGAGCGCCTCGATCTCCTCCCAGCCGACCGGGATCACCGGAGAGCCTCACGCGCAACGACCCGATCGTCGAAGGGCTCGACGACGCCGGCCGCCTCCTGCCCCTGCTCGTGGCCCTTGCCGGCGATCACGACCACGTCGCCCTCCGAGGCGAGCGAGACGGCGCGCCGGATCGCACTGCGCCGATCCGGGTCGATCTCGACGTCGACACCGGCTCCCTGGAGGATGTCCTGGATGATCGCGAGCGGATCCTCGCTCCGCGGATTGTCCGAGGTCACGATCACATGGTCTGCGCGCTGGGCGGCAACCGCGCCCATGATCGCGCGCTTGCCGCGGTCGCGGTCACCACCGGCACCGAAGACGCAGATCAGGCGCCCGTCGCCGAGCTCGCGTGCGGCCTGAAGAGCGATATCGAGCGAGTCAGGCGTGTGTGCGTAGTCGACGATGAGCGCGAACGGCTGTCCCTCGTCCACGGCCTCGAACCGTCCGGGAACGCCGCTGACCGAGCGGATCCCCGCTGCAATCTCGTCGTCGTCGATGTCGAGCAGGAGCCCCGCAGCAACAACGCCGAGCACATTCTCGACGTTGAACCGGCCACGCAGCGGCGTTTCGATTTCGATCCCTGCGACGCGAAAGCGGCTGCCGTGCGGCCCCATCTCGAGGTCCTCGGCGCGCACCTCTGCGCCCTCCGTGAGACCGAACGTGACGATCGGCGCCCGCGCGGTCTCGACGAGCTCGATCGCAAGTCTCCGGCCATATTCGTCGCCGACGTTGACCGCGGCGGGCGGAGGTTGCGCTCCCGCGAACAGGCGTCTCTTTGCCTGGTAGTACTCCTCCATCGTCCCGTGCAGGTCGAGGTGATCCTGAGAGAGGTTCGTGAACACGAGCACGTCGAAGCGAACGCGGTCGAGGCGGCGCAGGACAGAACCGTGTGACGACGCCTCGACCGCCACGCTCTCGTCGCCCGCGTCGAGCATTTCGCGGAAGAGGCGTTGCAGGTCGATCGCCTCGGGTGTCGTGTGGGGAGCGGGTCGCACCGTTCCGCCGACGACCCAGTCGACCGTCCCGACGAGCCCGGTCGAGCGACCGGCCGCTTCGAGGACGGAGCGGAGCAGGAACGTCGTCGTAGTCTTGCCGTTCGTGCCTGTCACCCCTGCGACCTGGAGCGTACGCGTGGGCTGGCCGAAGAAGTAGTCGGCAGCGACGGCCATCGACGCCCGTGCGTCGTCGACGAGCAACTGAGGAATGTCGATCTCGACCGGCCGCTCAACGACGAGCGCAGCGGCCCCTGCTGCGACTGCTGCCCCTGCGAACTCGTGTCCGTCGACGCGCGATCCGGGAACGCAGAAGAACGCCGCCCCGGGCGTGACACGATCCGCGCTGTAGGAGAGATCCGTGATCTCGATGGCTTCGCCGGCCCCGGTCTCGCTCGCCGCGAGCACGCGCGTCAGTTCTTCGAGGTTCACGGGGTCGTATTGTAGGCAAGAGCAGGTTTCGGAATGTCGGTCGGGTGAGGCTGAAGCCTCACCCCGAGACGCGCGTCTCGGGCGCATCTGGCGGTACTTCCAGGTACTGGAGGTTGAACCGCGCGATGTCCCGGAACGCAGGCGCAGCGACGACACCGCCATAGATGTTCCCACGCGGCTCGTCCACCATCACGAGGATTGCGAACCGTGGCTGCTTGGCCGGGACGAGCCCGACGAACGAGGCGACGTATTTGCGTACGTAACGCCCGCTCTCGGCCTTTTGAGCGGTACCCGTCTTTCCCGCGACCGTGTAGCCGGGGATCGCTGCCTCGGCTCCCGTGCCCTCGACGACGACGTCGCGGAACATCGCCATCATCCGGTCGGCCGTGTGGCGCGAGACGACGCGGGTGCCGCGTTTGAGCGTGACCCGCTTCGTCCCGATCTTCTCGATCAGCCGGGGTGTGTGCCGGAGCCCCCCGTTGCCGATCGTTGCGTAGGAGGAGACCATCTGCAGAGGTGTCACGGCGATCCCCTGGCCGATCGGCACGTTGCCGATCGTCGAGCCCGACCATTCGTCGAGCGGCAGCACGAGCCCCGAGCTCTCTCCCGGGTAGTCGATGCCCGTTTGCTTGCCGAATCCGAATCTATCGATCCACGAGGCTAGCTCTCCCTGACCCATCTTCTGGGCGATCGTGATCGTCCCGATGTTCGACGACTGCGAGAGGATCTCCTTGACCGTCATCACTTCGGTGCCGCGCGTGTGTGCCTCGCGGATGACCCGGTCGGCGACCTGGATCGTCGGCGCGAGGGTGAACGTGGTGGTGGGCGCGACGACATTGTCCTCGAGTGCTCCGGCGACTGTCACGATCTTGAACGTCGAGCCTGGTTCGTACGCGTCCGTGACGGCGCGGTTCCGCCGCGAATCGGGCGACGACGTGGAGAACTTGTTCGCATCGAACGTCGGGTAGTTCGCCATTGCAAGGATCGCTCCCGTGCGCGGATCCATGACGATCGCGGCCGCACCCCGCGCGTTGTACTGCTGCACGGTTCGTGCAAGCACCTTCTCGGCGTTTGCCTGGATCTGGTGATCGATCGTGAGCGTCACGTTCTTGCCGGGTCGCTCCGGCCTCGACGTGACAACGTCGATCGCGCGACCGAACGGATCCTTGACGATCGTCTCGAAGCCGGGCGTCCCGGCAAGCGTCTTGTCGAGCGAGCGCTCGAGCCCGTCGAGCCCGTGATTGTCGGTGCCCGCGAACCCGAGGACGTGTGCGGCGACGCCTCCCTGAGGATAGGTGCGAAGCTCCTCGGGGTAGAAGCCGAACCCCGGGATCTCCCGCTTCTCGAGCGCGTTCGCCCGGAGGGGATCTGCCTTGCGAGCGAGATAGACGAAACCCTTGGACCGGTCTTTCAAGACGGGGTACAACTCGTTCGCATTCAGTCCGAGCGTCTTGCCCGCCACGACGGCGGCCCGCTGCGCATCGGGGATGGTGCGCGGATTCGCGTAGACGGTCGTCGCCTGCTCACCGATCGCGAGCGGCTCGCCCGTTCGATCGTAGATCGTGCCACGACCGGCCGGCACTTCGATCGTCTCTCGATGCTGCGTGGTCGCCATCTTCGCGAACCTGTCGTGCTGGGCCGCCTGCACGTACGCCGCGCGCCCGATGGCAACGACGAACAGGAGACCAAACGAGAGAAGAAGCAGGCGAATCCGATGATTCGCCCGCCGCTCTCTCACTTCGCCCCGAGGCGAACGTAGGTCGTCGTCCCGGCGTCTGCCTCCTGGAGCCCGAGCTTGACCTTCGCGGCATCCTCGATCCTGAGGTGGGACGACGCGCTCGAAAGTCGCGAACGCAGGAGCGCGTTATCGGCCCGAAGCTGGGCGCGCTCGCGGCTGAGCCCGTCGAACTCCATGTTCAGCTGGAGAACGACGACGTTCACCGCGACGATCCCGGCGAGCATCACGCCGATGAGGAGGATCCACAACACGCCGCCGGCGAAGGGCGCGCGCGAGCGGGCGCTCTCGGCCCTCGTGCTGCTTCTCGCCTTCGCCTTGCCGGACGCCGGTGCCTGGGCGATCGTCGACATCAGTCCCCCATCCCGAAGTGTCGCACCGGCGCCCCGTAGGGGAGATGGCGCAGCCTCTCCCGGGACAGATCACGGCGACCACCAGCCTCAGGGGCAGACAGACGCACCGCTGTGATACGCCGCACTAGGAATCCGTCCTCACGGCGACGCGAAGCCGCGAGGACGCGGCGCGGGGGTTGTGATCCAGCTCGTCGGCAGACGGTCGCACCGGCCGCTTTGTGAGCAGTCGTAACTCCGGCTCCTTGCCACAGACGCAGATCGGGAAGTCGGGCGGGCACGTGCATCCCTTTGCGCCGGCGACCATGAACTGCTTGACGATGCGATCCTCGAGCGAGTGGAAGCTGATCACGGCGAGCCGACCGCCGGGCCGGAGCATCGCGACGGCAGCGGGCAACGCAGCCTCGAGCTGGCCGAGCTCGTCGTTGACGGCGATGCGAAGCGCCTGGAAGACGCGCTTGGCAGGATGCCCCTCGCCGAAGCGTGCGGGTGTCGGGATCGCCATCTTGATCACGTCGACGAGATCGAGCGTGCGGAAGAACGCCTGCTCCGTGCGGCGACGTGCGATCGCACGCGCGATCGGGCCTGCGTAGCGCTCCTCGCTATAGCGGCGGAAGATCTTCGCGAGCTCCTTTTCGTCCCACGTGTTCACGATCGTGGCCGCCGTGATCTCGCCGGAGGGATCCATGCGCATATCGAGCGGTGCGTCGGTGGCGTACGAGAAGCCGCGCTCGGGCCGGTCGATCTGCATCGACGAGACACCGATGTCGAGCAGGATCGCGTCGGCCTTGATGTCGTTCGTCGAGAGCTGCGTGAGAACGAGCGCGAAGTCGCCGCGGAGGAAGCGAACGTCCACCCCGGCCTGCGCCTTGAACCGATCGAAGTGTGCTCTGGCGCTCGGGTCGCGGTCGATCGCAACGAGCTTGCCGCTGCCGCGAAGGTCCTGAGCGAGAAGACGTGCGTGGCCACCCGCGCCGAAGGTGGCATCGACGACCGTCTCGCCCGGCTGAACGGCGAGGAGGGTGCGCACCTCGTCCGCGAGGACGGGGGTGTGATCAGACGCGTTGTGCGGCAAGACGTTCGGCAGCATGGTCGGCACTCCCTTCGATCCCTTCCAGGCGCTCCACCCAGGCGGAGCGATCCCAGATCTCGAGGTGATCGTGGGTTCCGATCACCGTGACGTCCTTGACGAGGCTTCCGTAGCG
>JAYTJO010000515.1:0-1566 GCA_043730975.1 Thermoleophilia bacterium
GACCTCCCCACTCCTGCGGTCGTCGTTGACCTCGACCGACTCGAGGCGAACCTCCTTTCCTGGCAGGCAGCAGTATCCTCCGCAGGCGCCCGATTCAGGCCCCACATCAAGACCCACAAGATCGTCGAGATCGGCGCGAGACAGATCGCGCTCGGGGCGTGCGGTATCGCGTCGGCCAAGGTGTCCGAGGCCGAGGTGTTCGCCGCGGCAGGATTCCGGGACATCGTGATCGCGTACCCGGTGCTCGGCGCAGACAAGGCCGAACGTGTCGCACGGATGGCGGCGAGTGGGACGGTCATTGCGGTGAATGTCGACAGCGAGCTCGGTGCCCAAGAGCTGAGCGCTGCGGCCGTGAGGCACGGGACGCGCATCGGGGTGCAGCTCGAGGTCGACACGGGCCTCAACCGGGTGGGCTTCCGGCCCGACGAGACAGATCGGCTCGAAGCTCTGGCGCGCTTCGTGATTGCTCTCCCGGGCCTCGACCTCGAGGGAGTTACGACCCACCGAGGCGTCGGGTTCGACGGTGCGGCGGAAATGACCCCGACGGAGGCAGGGCTCGCGGAGGGTGCGCTGCTCGTGGAGGTGGCCGAGCGCCTCAGGGCCCACGGGATCCCGATCCGCGAGGTGACGGCCGGAGGCACGATCACCGGTCGAGCCGTTGCCACGGTGCCGGGTGTAACCGAGGTACGGGCGGGAACCTATGTCTTCAACGACCTGATGCAGCTCGGCTACGGGTCGGCCACACCCGCCGACCTCGCACTGACAATCGTGTGCACGGTCGTCAGTCATCACGGTGACCGCGCGACGATCGACGGTGGCTCGAAGACCTTCACCGGCGACTATCGAATCGAAGGGCCTACCCCTAGTGCGGCGGGATTCGCCCGTGCCGTCGATCGGCCGGTCTTCGTCGAGCGCCTCTCCGAGGAGCACGGCATGATCACGACGGGAGCAGAATCGATCGTTCTCGGCGAGAAGATCGCCTGGATCCCGTCACATGTATGCCCGTGCGTCAATCTCGCCGACGAGATCTACGGTGTCCGGGACGGCGTCGTCGAGGTGGTCTGGCGCGTCGAGGGTCGGGGCAAACGGACCTAGAGGGCGGCGGGGCTACCTGCGCCACGCCTGAGGTGTCAGCCCGTCAGCGTCGAGCGGCCGCCGAAGCGCCGTTCGCATCAGCACGCGCCGATCGGGCATCGCGATCACGGACAGGGTCAACCGACGTCCAGCACCGGAGACACCGTCGACGAACGCAAGGCGACGACCGTCTGCCGACCAGGCGGCGCCGCGGGCATCGCCGACGATGAGCCGTTCGCCACGTCCGTCGGGCCTGATCGAGTAGATCGCAGCGCGCGTCGGGCCTGATCGAGTGAACACGATCTGCTTGCCGTCCGGTGACCAACGTGGTTCCCCGTCGAGCGTCTTGGCGAAAGGCACGCGGGTCAACTGGACGATCTGCCGATCAGAGATCCGAATCGTGAACAGCCGATACGGATCGTAGGGCTCAGCGCCGGGGACCGAGGCCGCGAGCACGACGGTCGTCCCGTCCGGCGACCACCCGACCTCGCC
>JAYTJO010000516.1:0-8160 GCA_043730975.1 Thermoleophilia bacterium
CGGCCAGAGGTGCCGCCGCCGACTCGGTGGCACCCGGGACCTTCGCGCGCCTCCTGGCCCGAGAGCGCCACCTGCCATTCGACGCCTACGCGACACACCCATATCCGACCCGCCCCGATGCTCCTCCGACAGAGAGGGTCCGGTGGCCGAATGTCACCCTGTCGCAACTGCCGCGATTCGAGGCGTCTCTCGACCGGTGGTTCAAGCGCCGGGACATCCCTGTCTGGATCACCGAGTACGGCTACCAGACGAAACCCGGTGACCGATTCGGGGTCACCGAAGCTCAGCAGGCGCGGTATCTCTCGCTGGTGATGAACCAGCTCAGGGCCGACCAGCGCGTGCAGATGTTCATCTGGTTCATCTTCCGCGACTCCACGCGAGGCCTCTGGCAGAGCGGCCTGACGACGATCGCGGGACGCACAAAGCCGTCCTACTCGTCCTTCCAGTCGCTGGCCCAGTCGATGGGCGGGCAAACGATGAAGATCAAGCCGGGTGTCAAGCCCACGATCAAGCTTCCCGTCCCACGGCTCGCCTTCGGATCTCCTGCCGGCTCGACCATCGGCGTCACCTATCGCGTCTATCAGGGCACGCGAATGGTCGCGGGCGGCCAGCCTGCGCCGCGACTCCAGATTAACCAGTCCGTCAGCTTCGTTGCGGGCTTCACCCCGATCCCGCGCAACAGGTACACGATCGAGATCGACGCCGGCGATATCAGCGGCAACCATGTCCTCGCCACCTACAACCTCCTCGCGACAGCCACCCCGAGTGGCGGGACAACGACGCTGTCCAACGCACGGTCGTGCGCCTCCTCACCGAGATCCCCGGGAACCACACAGCGATCTCGGTGGTGCTGACGCATGACCTACGCGTTTCCCACCGGAGGGATGCCTCCATCGAGCGACGATCCCTCGAAGGCGGGTGCGATCTTTACGACCGCCTACGCGTTCATCCCCGCTGGCGTGATGCGCGACAACGTGGCGAGCGAGCTGCCCGGTTGGACAGGATCACGAGCCTGGATCCTCGCGCGCCCCCTCTCCGGCTTTGCCGAGACCTTCGCGCAGTACGCCGTCGAGGTCGTGCCCGGCGGCGGCAGTGACAGCCCCGAGCCCGATACGGGCGCCGAGGCCGGGATCTTCGTCGCGAGCGGCGAGATGACGCTCACCGTGGACGGGATTCGAAGCTCCCTTGGCGCGGGTGGCTATGCCTACATCCCACCAGGGCACAGCTGGATCGTGCGGAACGATGACACGACGAGCCTGCAGTTTCACTGGGTACGCAAGCGCTACGTGCCGGCAGCCGGGCTCTCCGCACCAGACCCGATCCTGACCTCGGATGCCGAGGTCGGGATCGACTGGATGGACAGCGCGGAGAACTGGGGCACGACACGCCTTGCCGATCCCGCCGATCTGCGACACGACATGCACGTCAACATCGTCACGTTCGAGCCCGGCGGACGAATCCCGTTCGCCGAGACGCACGTGATGGAACACGGGATCTACGTGCTCGAAGGCACGGCCGAGTATCTCCTCAACCGGGACTGGGTCTCCGTTGCGCCCGGGGACTTCGTCTGGCTTCGCGCCTTCTGCCCGCAGGCGTGCATCACAACGGGTAACGGTCGGTTCCGCTACCTGCTCTACAAGGACGTGAACAGGCACCCAGAGCTCGTGGTGCGATGACCGCTCACGTTCGGATCGAGTCACTCACCGCGGACGTATTCGCTCCCTTCGGCGATGTGCTCGAGGCCGCCGGCACTCCGGATCGGATCATCAACGAGGGGCTGTGCGAGCGGTTCCACGATCGCGCGCGGCTCGACTTCGGCCCGGACGGCCGGGCCGGGATCAGCATCTTCCGCGCGGAGCCTCGCTCTTTTCCCGTGCCGCTTACCCTCGTCGAACGGCACCCGGACGGATCCCAGGCCTTCGTTCCGATGGCGGCAGATCCGTTTCTCGTGATCGTGGCAACGGACGTGGAGGGGCAGCCGGCTCGGGTGCGGGCGTTTCGTACGGCGCCGGGTCAGGGGGTCAATCTTCTGCGCAACACGTGGCACGGGGTTCTGACGCCCCTCGCCGCCCCCGGCCTCTTCGTGGTGATCGACCGGATCGGGCCGACGCCGAACCTCGAGGAGCACCGACTGGCCGCTCCCGTCGTGATCTCGGAGCACGCCGCCGGGTAGGTGAACCGGTGGAGTTGCTTGTACCGTCGCCGCTTCGACCGAACGTCTTCCGCCGCCCGGAGTAGCCTGCTGGGATCTCGATACGCATCGACGACGGCAGCAACAGCCCCGCGGACGACGACTGGTTCGCGCCGACCGGGCAGCCGCCGGCTGCTCGCGAGGATCCACCCCGGAGAGGCGATCCCTCCTCCGAACAGGAGCCCGAGTGGGAGATCGCGGATGACTGGGAGCACGACGACCACGCGAACCGAGATGTCGCCCACCGTCATATCGGAGTCGTCCTGGCGGTCGTCGTCGCCGTCTTCCTCGTGCTGGCCGGCTTCCTCGTCGGGCGCATCACCAAGGACTCGACGAACACCGTCGTGACGATCACCTCGACGGTCGAGGCACCGGTGCCGACGACTCCGGCTGACACCACACCCGCCGAGACCACACCCGCCGAGACGACCCCTGTAGAGACCACGCCTGCGGACACGACACCGGCCGAGACCAAGCCCGCTGTCACGACGCCGGCAACTCCGCCGACCTCGGTACCCACCGACGAGACGCTCCGTCCCGGAACCAAGGGCTCCCAGTCCGTCGCAACATTGCAGGCCGCACTCACGAGCCTCGGGTACGCGGCCGGAACGCCCGACGGAAGCTACGGCCCGTCGACCGTCGAGGCTGTCTCGGCCTTCCAGACGGCCAACAACCTCCCCGTCGACGGCGTCGCTGGACCAGCGACTCTCGCGGCGATCAACACGGCCCTCGCGAAGGGTTAGCGGGTGCCGAACCAGCGGGCGCGACGGCTCGAGCCGAACGTCTCCTTATCCCTGACGAGTGAGTCCGATGGCTCGTTGAAAACACCCGTCGGCGTCGGTCCCGAGAAGAAGTCGACGTCGACGCGGCCGACGAGACCGCGGCCGAACTCGATGTAACACGACCCGCGTCCGTCGTAGGGCTCGGGCTGCTCGCCGCCACGGATGGTCGCGATGATCGACGCTGCGACGACCCGCGCTGCTCGCTCGGCGAACACACCCGCCTTCGGCACACCGACGGTCGTGACGTCCCCCACGGCGTACACCGACGGAACGCGTGTCTCGAGTGTCGCGGCACCGACCGGGATGTACCCGTCTACCGCCAGGCCGCTCTCGAGCACGACGTCCGGCGCGCGATGCTTCGGAACGCCGAGGAAAAGGTCGAACGGCATCTCCGTCCCGTCGTCGAGCACGGCGATGTTCCGGGCCGGATCGAGCGAGCTGACGCGGCGTCCGGGGACGAAGACGATACCGCGCTCCAGAAAGGCCTCCAGGAGCGCGGCAGACGTCTCGGGCGATGGCGGCACGAGTCGGGAGAACGGCATCACCACGGAGATCTCGCAGTCGCTGCGGACACCACGGGCCACGAGGTCGTCGTGCAGGAGCAGCGCACATTCGCTCGGTGCGGGAGGGCACTTGAAGGGCGCATCGCAGACACCGATGATCGCGTGGCCTCTCGTGAACGCGGGAATCAGCTCCCCCAGGCGAGCGGCGCCCTCGAACGAATAGAACTCGTTCCCGACCTCTACGAGACCCGGGGTTGCGTCGAGGTCGTAGTCGGCGCCGAGCGCCACGACGAGGAAGTCAGCCTCGTGCACACCTCCGTCCGTCGTCACGCGCCGCGCGTCGGGATCGATGGAGAGAATCGTCTGCTGCAGAAACCGCACTCCCGGCTTCGCGATATCCGCGTACGGCAGCCGGACCTCCGGGAGCGACGTCCGGCCGAACATCACGTCGAGCTTCGAGTAGCCGAACGAGAACGCGGCGTTCCTGTCGATCAGCGTCACGTCGATGTCGCCGCCGAGCTCCTCGGACAGGGTGGTAGCGAGCTCGAGGCCGCCAAAACCAGCTCCGAGAATGACGACACTCGCGGCCACGCCTCGATCATAATCAATCGCTCTTGTCCCAGCCTGCAGACGTCGTCAGGAGATGTTCTGACTGCCGTGCGTCAGGCCGTTCGTCCTGGGTCGACTGGCTCCCCGGAATCGATGCTCCGAGCGAGCACGAAATCGCTTCGCAGCGACCACCAGTTGCCTTCGACGCCATCAGGACGCTCTGGATCGTCGGCTCGTCTCGCTACGAAGTCGCGTAGCAGCGACGGCTTCACGGCAAAGACCGCGTCCGAATCGATGTAGTCGCTGGCCCGGTCGAAGATGTGGGTCGCTACCGACCGGTGTCCCGGTGCGCGGACGATCACGTGGACGTGCGCGGGTCGCCAGGGATGCCGGCCGGTCGAACGCAGCATCTGACCGACAGGCCCGTCGGCAGGAATCGGGTACGGCGTGGGACGGACAGCGACGAAACCGTACGACCCGTCCTCACGCGTCCTGAAACGCCCACGCAGGTGCGCCTCGAGCGCCTCCGGATCCTGCACGGCGTAGAGCTCATTGTCGCCGTTCTGCCAGACGTCGAGCTCGGCACTCGCGATCGGCGTCCCGTCGAGAGACAGGACGCACCCGTGGATCCACGCCGGATCACCGGCGGGCATCTCGTCGAGGTGCGCTCCGTATGGACGCTCCGGTGACTCCGGCACGTAGAAGGGGCCGAGCACCGTGGACTCCGTCGCGGTCTCGGGGGTCTGATTGCCGATTGCGTCGACGAGCATCGAAACGCCCAGCGCATCCGACCAGAGGATCCACTCCTGGCGACGCTCGTCGGTGATCTCGCCCGTTGCGGTGAGAATCCGTACCGCCTCCCGCCACTCTTCCTCGGTGAGCTCGACCTCCCTGACAAATCCGTGCAGGTGAGCGACGAGGGAGCGCATGATCGTGGCGACTCGCTCGTCCTCGCACGCACCGAACCGGGCGAGGACATCCTCGGTGATCTCGTCAGGGCTCGTAGAGCGAGGGCTCTGTGACGAAGTGCTGTCTGGGCGCTCGACATCACCGCTCACAACGACTCGCACGATACACGGCACGATCACCACGTCGCCGGGAGCGTGCGGTGCCTGCGGAGCACACAACAACGCTGTTTCTCTGGCCCAGCCGCCTCACCGTCCGTCGCGGTACGAGGCACGGACGGATACGATCGACCGTAGATGAGCATCACGGTTGGGATCGACACCGGAGGAACGTTTACGGATCTCGTCGCGGTCGACGAGACAACCGGTCGCTGGCACGTCGCGAAGGTTCCTTCCAATCCGGAGAACCCGGTCGCCGCGATCGACGCCTCCCTCGACGCCGCCGGCTTCGATCCGGCAGCTGTGAGCTTCGTCGTCGTGGGCACGACGATCGGTATCAACGCCGTCCTGACCCGCCGAGGCGCTCGCGTCGTATACCTCACCACGGAGGGGTTCGAGGATGTCCTCCACATCCAGCGGATCAACCGCAAGCATCACTACGATTTCCGCTGGCGCAAGCCTACGCCGCTCGCACACCGGCCTGACTGTATCGGCGTCCCGGAGCGGCTCGATGAGGAGGGGCGCGTCCTCCACCCGATCGACCTCGATGCGCTCGCAAGCTCGCTGGAGACCGTGCTGGCAGAAGACGGCGAGCAGCCTGCAGTCGCCGTCTGCTTCCTCTTCTCGTATCTGAATCCCGAGCACGAGGTAGCCGCACGCGCCCTCCTCGCGGAGCGCTTCCCACACGTGACCGTGTCGCTCTCACACGAGGTCGCCCCGATCTGGCGCGAGTACGAGCGCGGCACGACCGTTACGGTAGACGCCTATCTGAAACCACTCTTCGAGCGGTACGTGGACGGTGTCTCCGACGCGCTCGAGGGGAAGGGGACAGGTGGTCAGTGGGCGCTACTCAAGTCGAACGGCGGCCACGCCCTCGCCGAAGAGGCGCGAGGACGCCCGGCACATCTCCTGCTGTCCGGTATCGCCGGCGGGGCGATCGGCGGTGCCTACGCAGCGCGTACCGCGGGAACTCCTCAGGCGATCGCGCTCGACATGGGGGGAACGAGCTGCGACGTCTGCCTGGTCGTCGACGGTGAACCGCTCTACTCGTCCGACTTCGAGATCGAGTTCGGCTTCCCCGTCAGCGTCCCGAGCGTCTCGACCCGAACGATCGGCGCCGGAGGGGGATCGATCGGCTGGGTCGATCCGGGTGGCTTCCTCCAGGTCGGCCCGCAGAGCGCCGGGGCTGTCCCGGGCCCCGCCTGCTACGGCCAGGGCGGTGAGAGCGCCACGATCACCGACGCGGATGTCGTTCTCGGGCGCCTGGACCCGTCGTACTTCCTCGGTGGGCGGATGCAGCTCGACCCAGAGCGATCGCACGCGGTTCTCAATGACCTCGGTAGCCGGCTCGGACTAGATGGCATCGAGACCGCTTCGGCAATGCTCCGGATCTGCAACGAGAACATGGCGAACGCGATCCGCATCGTCACGGTCGAGCAGGGAATCGATCCGCGCGAGTTCGCGCTCGTCGCGTTCGGCGGCGCCGGAGCCACCCACGCCTGCGAGATCGGAGACGCCATCAACATGCGCCGCGTCGTCGTGCCACCCCGCCCCGGACTCTGCTCCGCCTTCGGAGCGCTCGCCGCGAGCGCGCGCGTCGACGCGGTACGCAGCGTCTACCTCACGGATCGCACAACCACTGCGTCCACGCTCGATGCGCTGTTCCACGAACTCGAAGCCCAGGCACTCTTCGACGTGGCCGCGCAAGGGCTCGCGCAGCAGCCCACCGTCCGCCGCTTCGTTGCGATGCGTTATCAGAGCCAGAACTACGAGCAGGAGGTTGCCGTGGCGGCGGGCACGGTCGACGACGAGGTACTGGCCGAGTTGTACGCCGGCTACGGTCGGCTCTACGAGGGATTCTACGGTTACCGTCTCGACGGCATCCCGATTGAGCTTGTCCGCCTCTCGGTCGTCGCTACGGGAGAGCCGCCCGCGTTCGCGAGCCTCCCGAGCGAGGAGGCGACGGGCGAGCGGCCCGAACGTCGTGAGGTCTACTTCCCCGGCTCCGGCTTCGTCCCCACCGACGTCATTCGTCGAGACCGTCTGGCCCCCGGCGAGATGCGGTCCGGCCCCCTGATCGTCGAGTCGATGGATTCGACGGTCGTCGTTCCACCCGACTGGGCGCTGACGGCGACCCCGGCAGGCATCCTCGACCTCACACGCGCATGATCGATCCCGTCACCCTCGCCGTCGTCAACAACGCGCTCGTGAACATCTGTCGCGAGATGGGCATCACGATGATCAGGACCGCGTTCTCACCCATCTTCAACGAGGGTCTCGACTTCTCGTGCGTCCTGTTCGATCGGCGCGGCAACATGATCGGCCAGGCGGAGTTCTGCCCGGCCCAGATCGCGGCAAGCCTCTTCATCGTGCGCTGGACGCTCGAGGAGCTCGGTGTCGACTCCTTCGAGCCCGGTGATGTGGTTCTCCACAACGATCCGTACCGGGGAGGCGCACATATCCCCGAGCATGCAGTGATCCGCCCCGTCTTCCACGAGGGGGAGCTGTTCGGTTTCGTCGCAAACGTCGGCCACCTGGCAGAGATCGGCGGCAAGGCGGTCGGGAGCTTCGCGGCAGACGCGACCGAGGTCTTCCAGGAGGGCCTCCGGATACCGCCAGTGAAGATCGTCAAGCGGGATGTGAACGACATGGATCTGTGGCGGCTGATCATGGCGAATCATCGGACGCCAAGGAATACGTGGGGTGACATCAACGCGCAGATCGGTTCGCTGCGGGTCGCAGAACGCCGCGTCATCGAGTTGCTCGACCGCTTCGGGCGCGCCTTCATCGAAGAGGCTGCTGACGAGCTGATGGACTACTCCGAGCGCTGGATGCGGGCCGAGATCGAGGCTATCCCGGACGGTGCGTACGAGTTCACGGAACGGATGGAGGACGACGGTGTCGTCGATGAGCCCGTGACGTTCCGCGTCACCGTGACCGTGAAGGGCGACGAGCTGATCGTCGACTGGACGGGCACCGACCCCCAGGTACGAGGGCCGATCAACGCGACCTACGGCGTCACGGCAGGCGCCACCTACAACGCCGTGTTCCATCTCACCGATCACCACATC
>JAYTJO010000517.1:0-2934 GCA_043730975.1 Thermoleophilia bacterium
CACCTGCGTCGTCCGTTTCGTCGTGACTCCGACGGCCAACCCCGCCGAGGTGATCCCCGGCTCGACCGACGATCGCGTGCTCGGCGTCCACTTCGACGCGTTTGCGTACGAACCGCGATGAGAATCGTCGTCGACGTGTCGCCGCTCTCTCATCCGCCGACCGGGATCGGGAACTACATCCGCGGGTCGCTCGCGGGGATCGTCGAGGCGGCCGGCCCGACAGACGAGATCGTCGCCTTCGCTCCGACGAGCCTCAACGGCCCAGCTCGGATCAGAGCAGCGCTCGCCCCGCTGCCCATCGAAACGCGGCTCTGGCCGGTGCCTGCATCCCACGCCGTGCGAACCGCCTGGAGCAGGCTCGGGCGCCCGGACGCCGAGCGTGTGCTGGGGTCGTTCGACGCGCTCCTGTACACCGACTGGATGACTCCGCCCCAGCGAGCGGGTCTGCGGGCGACCACGATCCACGACCTCAACCCCGTGCACCACCCGGAATGGTGTACACCGCGGACGATCGCCATGCATCGCCGCAAGGATGCAGACGCCGCGAGGTTCTGTGACGTCATCTTCACGAACTCGCGCTACACGGCGGACGATGCGGAGGAGACGCTCGGGATCGAGACAGAGCGGCTCGTCGTCGCGCACCCCGGCGTCGGGCCCGAGTTCGTCCCGGAGGGCGATCAGGCGGCGTTCGACGGGCCGTACGTGCTCGGCGTGGGAACGCTCGAGCCGCGGAAGAACCTCCAGCGCCTCGTCGACGCGTGGCGGCTCCTCGGCAATGATCACCGTCTTGTCCTTGCCGGAGGCACCGGTTGGGGCGAGCAACCCGGACTCGACGACGCCGGCATCATCCTTCCGGGTTACGTGTCGTCGCAGGCGCTCCCGGCGCTCTATCGCGGAGCTGCTGTCTACGTCTACCCATCATTGTTCGAGGGATTCGGCATCCCGGTGGTCGAGGCGATGGCATGCGGAACTCCTGTCGTCGTCTCGAACCACCGCTCACTCGACGAGGCATGTGGATCGGCTGCGGTTCGTGTCGATCCCCTGGAGCCGGAATCCATCGCGGCAGGGATCCATGAGGCCATCGCACGTCGCGACGAGCTCGTGCCGGCCGGCATCGAGCATGCTGCGCAGTTCACGTGGAGGGAGACCGGTGCCACGATGCTCCGGGCGCTGGTCGAACGGAATCGCGCATGAGGGTCGGTATCGACGTCTCCCCCCTCATTCAGACGAGCGCCGGCACGGCCCGTCACCTGCGTGGGCTTCTCGGCGCACTCGAGGGGCGTCCTGGGCTGGAGCTGACCGAGCTCACATTCGGTGGCTCCGGCCGTGCCGGAACGGTCGCGCGTGACGCCGGGTGGTATCCGGTCGGTATTGCCTTGGCTGCTCGCAACCTCGACGTGCTGCACTGCCCGACGATGCGCGTGCCCGTGCAGGCCCGCCCGCCGGTCGTCGCTACCGTCCACGATATAGCGGTTCTGCGGTATCCCGATGCGTTCCCGCGCTGGCATCGACACACGGGTCGGCTCGCTCTTCGTCAGGCAGTGCGGACGGCGGATGCGGTCGTCGCCGTCTCGGCGTTCACGCAGACCGAGCTCCGCGATGTCCTCGGCGTCCCGGCCGACCGGATTCGCATTATCGGGAACGGCGTCGACCCCGTCTTCACGGTTGGCGGTCCGGCCGAGGACGGCGACTACGTCCTTGCCGTCGGGACGCTGGAGCCTCGGAAGAATCTCGCGCGCGCCGTCGAGGCAGGGAGAATCGCGGGCGTCGATGTGCGTGTCGTCGGAGCGACTGGTTGGGGTCGCGTCGACGTTCCGGGTTGGATGGGACGCGTCGATGACGAGGCGCTGGCAGCGCTCTTTCGCGGGGCCCGGTGCCTCGTCTTCCCCTCGCTGTACGAGGGCTTCGGGCTTCCGATCCTCGAGGCAATGGCGTGCGGAACTCCGGTGGTCACGAGCAGGGGCGGCGCAACGGAGGAGATCGCCGGAGGAGCAGCCGTTCTCGTCGATCCGCTCGACGTCGAGGCGATCGCTGCGGGCATCGTCGATGCACAGGCGCGCCGCTCCGAGCTCGTCCCGCTCGGCCTCGAACGGGCCGCCGCATACACGTGGAAGCGAGCCGGGGACGCGCTCGAGGCACTCTGGCGGGAGCTCGCATGAGTCTTCCACTCGTCGTCATCGACGCCGACGTGCTCGGCCGGCGGCGCACGGGAGACGAGACGTACATCCGCAACATGCTGCGAGAGCTGTCGGCGCTCGCGGAGCCAGCCGGTCTGCGATTCGCGGCGGTCACGCGTCGTCCCGACCTCGTTCCCGCAGGCATCGAGGCCATCGAGCTTTCTGGAAACAGGCAGGAGCTGCGGATGGGCTGGGCCCTGCCGCGCCTGCTTCGTCGCGTCGACGCGGCCCTCATTCACACGCAGTACGCCGTGCCCCTCCGGTGTCCGTGCCCTGCGGTCGTGATGATTCACGACCTCTCGTTCGAGCGGGATCCCACGGTCATGAAGCGCCATGATCGCATCGTCTTCCGCTGGGCTGTGCCTCGCGCCGCGCGCTCGGCCGCTCGGATCCTGACGGTCTCCGATCGGTCGAAGAGGGACATCGTCGACATCTACGGGATCGAGTCAGAGAAGGTGGTTGTGACGCCGAACGGGGTCGATCCGATCTTCGCCCCAGGCACGGGTGGTGCGCGAGACTACGTTCTCTCGGTCGGTGCCGTACAGCCGCGCAAAAACCAGCTGGCCGCCCTTCTCGCAGCACAGGAGGTCGGCCTGCCACTTGTCGTCGTCGGGCCCGAGAAGGATCCCGCCACCGCCCGCGAGCTACGGGCGAAGGGAGCAACGCTGCGGGGGTACGTCACGCTCGAGGAACTGGTCGCCCTCTACGTGGGGGCCGCGTGCGTCGTGCAGTCGTCACGCTACGAGGGGTTCGGCCT